>CAYXMS010000004.1:1558-15085 GCA_964466185.1 uncultured bacterium | reverse complement strand
CAGCAAAAAAACATGCATGAAGATGCTAAAAAAGTACAGTCAGAGCCTTTTAAAGAAGCAGACCAACCAAAAACACCTCCCGAGCAAGAAAAATTTGCCCAATTTCAAACAGACGGGAACAATTCTCAAAAAGAAACTAAACCAGTACAAAAAAAAGCTGAAGGTAAAACAACTTTTTCAATACCTGACAATCTCAAGCAAAAAATTTCCACTTTTAAGCAAATGGAAAAACCGGGCGAAGAAACAGCCATTATTGTTCCTGACTTAGAAGAGAGTGGACAAAAAGCCCAAGTAACTGACAAAGATCTTTTAGAAATTTTCCAAAAAGCTGAGCAAGATGTACCTGAAGCCAAAGTTTTAGCAAAAGAAATCCGAGAAAAATATCCAAGCAAGGCTAAAGAGCTGGACAAATTTATAGAAAAAGAAATTCCCAGGCTTCGTCCTGAAAAAGAAAGAGTTAAACACAAAACTAAAAAGGAATCCCCTTTTGCAAATTTAGGAAAGGGAGAATCTTTTAAACCTGAGCAAAAACCTCAACAGACTAATTTTATTATATTTAATCCACCGCAGGAAGTGCGCTCTCAAGCAGTCAGTACAACAACGCCGGTTAACAATGTTCTACCAACAGAAATGGTTCCTCTTTTCGAGCATATGGTAGGCTCTTTAATCCACATGGAAAGCCAGGGCATTTCCAAAACTGATATTATTTTAAGCAACCCCGAATTTAGTTCATCCCGTTTTTATGGAACCAAAGTAACCTTTGAAAAATTTTCTACAGCACCTGATTCTTATAATATTACCTTTACTGGAAGCGAAGAAGCGATTACTATTATTCGTGAGAATATGGGCAGTCTGCAGACTGCTTTTAACAAAGCAGATTTAAATTTTAAGGTTAATGATATTAGAGCTGAGCACGAGCCTATGGAATTTAAACGCAAGCCCTCTGTTGGCAAAGATCAAGACACTGGAGTATAAAAGTGGGTAATGTGAAAAAAGCACAGTCTGTAAAAGCCAATGATTTATTTTTAAAAAAAATTTCTGACCAGCTTTTAGCGGGTAATGAAATACCTCTTTTAAGAGGAGAGCCGATAGATTTAGAAAATTTTACTCAAAATCTGCAAAAAACACTGAACCTAGAAAATCTGAATTTAGAATTTCAAACAGCCAAATGGGAAAAGACGGAAGATATTTTTAACTCTTTTGGAGCAGATGCTCTACAAATATGCTTTAGTCTGACTCCTTTAATTGGTTCTTTTTATTTAATTTTAGACAGAAACGAACCTGAGGAATTACTTCGAAGTGCTTTTTCCAGTACAGCCGGCCAAGGAGATTTTTTATCCAAGGCTTTAAAAGAAGGTTTTTTAAGGTATGCGATTTTACAAATTTTAAAACTTCTGCAAAAAGAAAAACTTTTTCAAGGTCTTAATTTTAAAATTATTGAAGAAGCTGAAATCCAAAGCAAAACTACTTTTTGTTTAGATTTTCAAATCACTTTCAACGAAAAAACCTTTCCGCTCAAGATTGCTTTAACACCTGACTTCAGATTTAGCTGGAACCAGTATCATAAAAGCAAAGGTTCTTTATTTTTTTCTGCTTTGCAGAAAAATCTGCAGCTGCCTTTAAGTTTTATCTTAGCGGAAACCCAACTCACAGTGAATGAGCTAAAAACTATTAAGCCGGGCGATTTTCTACTGGCTGATAAAATTTATTTTGATCCTAAAACAGGGCTTGACAGTATCAAAGTACAGCTTTATTCCGTCCCTATTTTCCAGGTCAAGTTAAAAAAAGAAAAAATGCAAATTATAGATTTTGCACATTTAGAGGAACCTGTTATGGAAAACCAAGAAAAAAAACCGATTCTTGAAGAAAGCGAAAAACCTGCAGCAAAGCAAGAAATCAAAGCTTCAGAGAGTAAAAAACAAGTCTCTATTGATGATTTACCTTTGACTATTACCGCAGAGCTTTCCAGAATGCAAATGCCGCTTAGTGAGATGACTGCTTTACAGCCGGGCAATTTTTTAGAACTGCCCTCATCTTTAGAAGAAGGGGTGGATCTATGCGTTAATGGCAAAAAGTTTGCTCGCGGCGAGCTGGTACATTTAGGCGAAAAATTAGGCGTTAGAATTTTAGAGATAAAATAATTATCTTTAATCTAAAACAGTATATTAAAACCTAAGGATTACATTAACAGGAATCTATGAGAGATCCATTTTTCTCTAAAAATATTACTAAACCGGTATTTGATAAAAGCCAAAAAACTCCAGTTCCCAGTTATATTGGGCCTTATAAAATTGAAAAGCTATATAGCAAAGGAGGCATGAGCTATATTTATTTAGCCACGCTTCCCGAGAGCAAGAAAAAATTGATGCTCAAAGTTTTATCTTTTGCTCTTTTAAAAAAACCGGAACTTATCGAGCGTTTTTTAAAAGAAGCTCAAATTATAGCCTCGATCAACCATCCCAACATAGTCAGGCTTTACGAGCATGGCAAATTTGAAAAGGGTTATTTTATAGCTTTAGAATTTATTGAAGGTTTTTCCTTAAGAAAACTGATTGAAAAGCAAAATCTATCTATCAAACAAGCGCTTTTTTATATCCAGCAAATCTCTTATGGCCTATCGCATCTACATGCCAACGGAATTATCCATCGCGACTTGAAACCGGAAAATATTATTGTTACTACAGATGAGAATGTTAAAATTATTGATTTTGGCATTGCCTCTTTAAATTTGGAGGAAACCGGCAAACTTTCCGGAACGCCTACTTACATGAGTCCCGAGCAGAAAAGCTCCCTTCCGCTTTTATTTAACAGCGATATTTATTCTTTGGCCCTAATTGCCTATGAACTGCTCACCCATAAAAATTTTGACGGACGCATTAATCTATCTTCTTTTGATCCTAGGCTAAAAATTATTCTACAAAAAGCACTTGCTATAGATGTCCAAGACCGCTACCAAGAAATTGGCGATTTTATCTTAGACCTATCTGAATATTTAAGCAAAATTTAGCATTTTATTTACCAAAGATTTAATTATCTAATTAAGATCTTAAAAAAAATCTCTCTAAAAAAAGCGTTTTTGTTAACCTATAAGCACGGCAGCCGAAAAAGGCTCTTTAAAATGCAAAGTTTAAAAAAAATTAAAATAAAAACTATATTAAAAACCGTTAAATATTAAAAAAGTTTCAAAAAAGCATTAAAACCAGACAAATTATTAAGCAAAAGAATTGCAAATATTTGACAAACTATTTTAGGATTCAAAAAGAAGGGTAATAACATATTATTACCTTTAAGTGGGCTTATGCAGAAAATTTCAAAAACGTTATTTTTATTATTGTTTTCTTTTTCCTATTTGATTGCCGCTGCCAGCGACAATTATACTATTAATTTTAACAATGTGCCCATGGTTGAATATATTCGTTTTGCTTCCCGTGTCTGCGGCAACAATTTTTTATTTGATGACAATGAACTGAATTTCCAGGTGAGTGTAGTCTCCAAAGAAGAAATTACACCGGATAATGTAATGGCCACCCTGATTCAGATTCTGCGTATTCACGGCCTTTCCCTTTTGGAGCAAGACGGCAATTTAGTGATTCATAAAAACCCGGAAGTCAAACAAATAGCCAAAATTGTCACTGATACCAATAAAGACGACAAGGCTCCTATAGTGACCAGGGTTTTTACGATTAGAAATGTCAAGATCGAATCTGTAGCCAACATTATTCGGCCGATGATTTCTGCGGAGGCTCTTTTAGAAGTCTTACTGGAAAACAGCCAGCTGATCATTACCGACATCAATGCCAACATTCAAAAAATTGCAGAGCTGGTAGAAATTATCGACTCCCCTCAAAATCCGCTGGTCATTGAAACGTATAAGGTACAAGAAAATGATCCTGACTATTTGATTCCCCTGGCCAATCAGATCATGACGCCCCTAGCGGAAGGCAATCCTTTTATTCTGGTGCCTCAAGTCTTAAACGGCCGGATTTACATAGTTTCGACTCCCAAGCTGACTGAAAAAGCCCTAGGAGTTCTAGCTTCTTTAGACTCTCCTATTAAAGATGAGATCAAAAAAAACATGAAAAGCGGACAGGTCTTTATTTACAGTCCGATTTATCGCAACAAATATGAAGTAGAAAGAGCTTTGAATGATATTGCCGATTCTTTAAAAGACAGCGGTTATAGTGAAACTGGGCTAATTGACGTGATTACTTCCCGCAAATGGATCAAAGACACGGGTTCTTTTTTATTTGCCGGCTCTCCTGAAACGATTGTTAAACTAACAGAAATTTTAAACAAAATCGATGGGGCTGACACTAAAAAAGCAGAAGAGAATTTTTTTACTTACAAGCCTAAAAACACTTCTATTCAGGAGCTGATAGCAGCTATCAAAGAAATTTCAGGAAACTTGAAAAAATCTGAAATGGTTGATTCCCATCTTCTGAAGGTTTTAGATAGTGCCAAAGAAGTGGATGCCAACCAGAGTCTGATGTTTACGGGCGACAGCAGTTTTTTCAAAAAAATCAAAGAAATTTTAGCATCTGTAGACGAGCCTCCTTCTTCTGAGGCCTTAGCGAAAGGCAAATATTTTCTTTACAAACTAAAAAATGTCTCCGGCGCGGTCATTGAAGAAGACTTAGACAATTTTATTGACAAACTAAAAGCCCAAAAGATTAAAAATCCCCAACTGATCCATACTTTAGAAAATATCAGATGGATTAAAGAGACTAATTCTCTTTTAATTACCGGTTCTGAAAAAACTATAGATGAGGCGAAGCAGATCATTGCCGAATATGATATCGCCCGAGGGTCAAACGGCGGGCCCAGCGATAATTTTTTCATTTATAAACCGCAGTTTGTCTCTCCGCAATACATTGAAAAGTCCCTCAAAGATATCGCCAAAAGTTTAGAAAAAGCTAGGCTTTCTGATCCTTCTTTACTAGCGTCTATTAAGGGTCTGAAATATGTCGATACCACCAATTCTTTAGCCTTTACCGGATCTAAGACAACTATTGAAAAAATTAAAAACCTGTTATCTACGATAGATGTGCCTTCGGCCATGTCGGTAAAAGGAGACAAAAAGGGCAAGCCTACTTATTTTCTATATCAAATTAAGAAAGCTCCTTATCAGCAGCTGACCGCCTCTATTAGGGCCTTTGCCAATGATTTAAAAAATACGGCAGTTGATCCTGATTTTATTGAGGCTTTAAACAGCATGAAATACAAATCGGAGACCAATTCTTTACTTTTCACAGGGGCTCCGGAAGATTTAGAAAAGGTAAAAGCTATTATTGAACGATTTGACGTCCCTTCCTTAGGAGAAACCATACCGGAGTACTCCGGTGCTTTTTTTGTCTATAAGCCCAAATACTTATCAGGCCCGGCTTTGGAATCTGTTCTAAGAGAATTTAGCGACCATTTAAAAACCACCGGCTTTACCGACCAGTCTCTTTTCAATACTATTCAAAATATGCGCTGGGTAGAGAAGAACAATTCTTTAATTTTTTCCGGCGACACAAAATCGATTGAAGAAGTCAAACAGATCCTAGCAACTTTTGATGTTCCCGGCCAGACAGAATCATCTCCTGCCGATTCAATCCAGTCGATTGAAGAAGACACCAGTTTTTTAGTGTATAAACTGCAATATCATAAAGGCTCGGAAATTCAAAATGCGCTGAAGCAGATAGCCAAAGAGCTGATTAAAAACGAATCCAAAACCAAACGCGAACTAGTTGACGCCATCAATTCTTTGCAATGGATCCAAATTACCAATTCTTTATTATCAACGGGCAGTCCTTCTGTGATGGGCAAGCTCAAAGAACTGATTTCTTCTTTAGACATTCCTTTAAAGCAGGTCTTTATTGAAGTGTTAGTAGTCGATACTACTCTTACCAACATGCTTAATTTCGGCTTGGACTGGGGTTCTAAATTCAAATTTAAAAACCGTTTTTCTGCCGGCACTTCCAACTCTCCTTACAGCAACTCCAACTCTTTAGACACCTTTACTCAGAATTTAGGCAATATTTCAGAGAGCAATACGCCTACTGGCTCCAGCATACCATTTGTTGACGGTTTTGATCTGGGAGTGATTGGCGATATTATTATGCATAAGGGAAAGTCCTTTTTATCTTTAGGTTCTTTTATTCAAGCTCTGCAAACAGACGACGAATCATCTGTTGTTATGACGCCTAAAATTCTTTCCCAAGACGGAAAGACCTCTACCATCTTTATCGGCACCAACATTCCCTATCTGGGCTCTCAAACAGACATTGTTGGAGGAGCGACCAGTTCGACTACGCAGAATTTGGAATATCGTGATGTGGGCATGGATCTTTCTATTACTCCGATGTTAGGAAATGGCGATGTGGTAACGCTAGATATAGATTTAAAACGATCTGCTGTTGATTCTAACTCTTCCTCATCTACAGTCAGTGGGATTACTACTTCCAAAACGGCGATGCAGACAACGGTACACATACCGAACAAGAATTTTTTAGTTTTAAGCGGCATGGTCACTGATACCAAGACAAAAAAAAGAGAAGGTCTCCCCTGTCTTGGCGGCCTGCCCTGGATTGGCGCTGCTTTTTCTAAAAATAACAACCTAGAAGACAAGAGAAATGTAGTAATCTTTATCCGGCCGCACATTATCAATTCCTATCAAGATATGGTAGCTTTAACCGAATCCCAAGAAGATTATTTTAAGGAAAAAAGTGGCTCTCCTATTTTAGAACAAGAGCTGGATGAAGCAGCTGAAATGATCAAATCCCTAGGCGAATGAAAAACAAATTTTTAAAATTTACAGTTTTTTTATTAGGGCTTTTATTCTTAAGCTTTTCTGCCTGCTATCATGTTCCTGATAAAATTGATGCCAGGCTCAGTTATGAATGCAAAGTGCAGGAGCTAAAAAATTTCTCCCATACTTTTGCTCCTTTAACTCCGGCGGAAAAAAACTCGGACTGGGGCAAAGAATATCTGATCGGCCAGACATTTGCTAAAAAGCTGGACCTTTACCGAGCGATTTCCACTTTTGAAAGGGCTGACATTTTAATATCTGCCAATAAAGAAGAACGCAAAGAAGAGATTCAGTATTTTATTTTACTTTGCTACTATTTAGCCCAGCGTTATGAAAGGATTTTAGACTATTTTGAAAAAAGCGAGCTTTACCATGCGGACAGAAGTTTTCCGGCCTTCCAGGATCTTTTAATCATTCTCTATGAGAGCTCTTTACAAACCGGCAAAAAACAAGAGGCGGAAAAAATTCAGAAAATGATAGCTGAAAATTTTCCTAAAGCAGCCAAAAAGCTCAAGCTTTCCGCAGCTTTAATCGATGCGGACTTTTCCCAGTTAAATGCATTCAAGCAGGAAAAAGAATTTAAATATTTGGATCCTTTTTTACAAAATTACGAAGCAAAAAAAAAATCTATCGGCAAAGCCAAACTTTTCAATGCTCTTCTACCGGGCGCCGGTTATTTTTATTTAGGGCAGAACCGCACCGCCTTGACAGCGCTTTTAATCAATGGGCTATTTATTTTTGGCACTTATGAATTTTTTCACAAAGGCTATAAAGCTGCGGCCATTATTACTTTAAGCTTTGAAACCGGCTGGTATTTCGGAGGCATCAATGGCGCTGGCGAAGAAGCCAAATGCTATAATGAAACACTGTATCAGCAAGAAGCTGCCAACTTAATGCAGCAGGAAAAACTGTTTCCCTTTTTCAGCCTGCAATATACTTTTTAAAACAGGATGAGAGAAAATAATATGGGAATAAAAGCAACCTTGCCGCCATCCATAACAGCGTCCAACCTCAAAATTTCGTGTCGGGTTTGGTTTTTATATTTAATATTCAGCTATCTTATTCCAATAGCAAGTTTTATATTAACTGCAAACCAGCTTTTTGCCTATTATGAAGAGCCCTGGGGAACAGATAAAGAGCTTGTACATTTAGACCTTAAAGCTTTGCAAGAAACCAAAAACCAAGCTCTAACCCAAAAAAAATCTAAGCCTTTCTCTTTCGCCGGCAAAGCTGCCAATGCCATTATTTTATTTCATCAAAAAATTATCTCACCTATTGATGGGACCAGGTCCCATTTCCGGCCGTCTTCTTCGCGTTATATGCAGCTAGCTATTCAGCGTTACGGCTTTATTAGAGGCTATTTGATGGGCTGTGACAGGCTATTAAGAGAAAATGGAGAAGAGTGGATATACCGTACAGTTAAAAGCCTGGGCGGCGCATATAAATACGATCCTGCAGTCACAGACAAATTCACCAAATAGACCTTTGCCGTTCATCTCGGCAATAAAATTGGCTCATCAAATTATCCGATTAAGCGGCCATATTAAAACCAAGAACTTTTAAAAGGCACAAACAAATCTGAATAAAAGTTAATATAAAAACTATAAAAAAACCATTTTAGGAACATAGAACCATCCAATTCATCGCTACCCAATAAATTATGTGCCCACTCTTTTTTACACACGCCTTTAACAAAATAGTCAACCCAGGCAAAATCTAAATTTAAAAGCTGATTTAAATGATCCAGCCACATGTCAAACTGAAAATCTGCAAGCTGCTCCAGGTCCAAGCAAGCCAAAGAAGCTTTAATTTTATGTATGGTCTGTTTTGCATCTCCATTATTAAGCAAAAAAAACATTTCTTGATAAAGCAGTTGCTGAATTTGCTGACTGGATAAATTAGCAAACAATTTTTTTTCCAGCGGCAAATTTTTATTTTTTTCTAAACTTGCAAACTGAGTATCTATGATTTTTTTAAAACTCTGATTAAAATCCACTTTTTCTACCACTTGCCAAAAGTTTTGATCTGCTGCAGCCAGATTTTTTTGCAGTTCGTCCTGATTATTTTCGAGAATAGTTTTCGCATTAAACAAAACATGGCAAGCTACCATTTTGTGCAACAGGTTATTTTTATCCAGCTCATTTTCAAACATATTTTCTATTATTTCAAAAAGCAGCGGATTTTGGTAATTGGCCAAAAAATCCTGAAAAAGCTCTCCGGCCAGATCAGTTTGCAGATTCTGTTGATAAAAATTAGAAAGCAAAAACGGCTTATTAGACAGCTTTTTTGTACTGCATTTCTCTAACAGTTTTAAAAACCGCTGACTATTTTCACTTTCAGGAAAATTTTTAAAACTTTGATAAAGTCCGTCAATGGTTACATAATTAGCAAGCCATTTTTTACATTTTATAAAGATATAATAATTTTTAGATCCCAAATATTGATAGACATATCTAACACCGAACTGTTTCCAATCTATTTTTTCAAAATTCAAATATTTACCGCCTATTTTTTCTGCAAATGTCTGCCTCTGTAAAAGAATCCAATGTATGCGTGGGTTAACAGCTCTTAAAATGAAATCTATCTCCAGAGGGTCTTCTTTAATCTGTAAAACATCATATGAAACTCCAGCAGCCTTTAAAGCGGTTTTAACGAACTCAACTATTAAAGCATCGGCAATATGAGGTTGAAGATAATATACTTCCAAAGAAAGCGGTTTTAAGGAATTAGAATTTCCCCAAAAAAGCTCGGAATCAATCAAAACTAAAAAAGGCTCCTGATCTATTTTTTTAATTGTAAAGGCATAACATTGATGATCTTCTTTATATAATGAACACAGCAAATAGTCTTTAATATCATATTTACTAATAACATATTCTTGCCGATCAAACGTAAATTGCTGCTGATTTACAGGATTGCGATCTGAAATAAATTCAATTTTTTTCAAATGAATCAAAGGTTCTGCATGAACAAAAACAGCTAACAAAACAAAAAAAACAGTTAATTTTTGACTAATATTCATGTTCTTACCCTTTAGTTTATTAAAAAACAAGCTGATATGGTGTCCTAACTAAACAAAAAAAAACAACTAAAAGAAATTTAAAACTGGCTAATTCAACCTAAAAGATCTTCTGCTCTTTGAAAGGCCTGCCAAGTGGAAAACTGCGGACTGGCCTCATTAGTCAGAAAAAGATTTTCCCTACCTATATCGTGGATCAATCCGGCCTTGGTAAAAGCTTCAAAAACCTCCGGAGTAATCCCGGATATGAAAAGATAGCGCGAAGTTTTTTTCAGATAATTATTCAAATACAAAAGGGCATAGCACATTGAAGCATCCATATAATAAACATTGTTCAGCCTAAGAATAATAACTTCGACAAAAGGATCTTCTGCCACTTCTTTGAAAGTATGTTGGAAAAGATCGACGGAGGCAAAAAACATCTCGCCTGCAACGCCGATAATCCGCACTTTACGATGTACATAGTGTTTATGGGAAACGACAATTAATCTGCCGGAGGCGTTAAAAGCATATTCCACGACATGGGGCACAGCTGCTCTTTTCAAATAAAGAGCAATAGAAATGACAATGCCCAAGAAAAAAGCAATATCCAAGCTAAAGACAAGACAGGCTCCCATAGTTAAAAGAAAGACAATGCCGTCAGATTTAGTTACGGCAAAACAGAATTTAATCTGTTTAAAATCTACCATGGCAGGAACAACAAAAAGCAGCAAAGCGGCCAAAGCTACCAAAGGGATATGGCCTATTAATTCCCAGCCTAAAAACAAAAAAAGCCAAACCATCAAACCGGAAAAGATAGCGGCCAATTTTGATTTGGCATGGTTGCGAAAATTTAAAAGCGAGCGGGAAATCGAACCAGAAGATGGCATGGCGCCGAACAAAAATGACAAAAAGCTGTTAGCTATTCCGACTGCAAAAATTTGCTGGTTGGCATTGACTTCCTGTCCGCTATGTGTGGCAATAGAACGGAAAACAGAGAACACTTCCAAAATTCCCAAAAAGGTAATCGCCAAAGCTGCTGGAATAACCCGATTGAGCAATTTTAGATTGATATAAGGCAGCTGCCAATTAAGGTCGGGAAAAGCGCTGCTTCCCATATCTTTTAAAGCAGTTATCTGCCAAGCAGCTGAGAACCGGTTAAAGAAAAATGCAATAGCCGAAGCCAAAACAATCATAACAATGGCATCGGGTATATGGGATAAATATTTCCGCATCAAATACAAAACCAAAATACAAAATCCACCTAAGGCCAGAGTGATAAAATGCATATTCGGCAACTGTAACAAGAAATGAAACAATTTAACAATCACCGGCTCAGCCTCGTCCATAAAAGGCAAGCCGAAAAACGGATACAGCTGATTGACTAGAATAGCAATAACCACGCCGGCAAAATAACCTAAAATAACAGACCTGCTGACAAACTGCAGCAATTTACCCATATTGAAAAAGCCGAAGAAAATTTGCAAAGCGCCCATAACCAAAACAATATGAGTCAAAATCTGCATGGTTAAAGCTGCTTTTTGTTCTACAGAGACTTCGGGATAATAGGAAAACAAAATCTCGGCAATGGAAGTTTGGATTAAAATGGCAATAGCCGTTGTCGGGCCTACTACCATATGGCGGGAAGAGCCTAAAGCCGCAGCAAAAATAGCGCCAAAAATAGCAGCAAAAAAACCGGCTGACGGGGGAAGGCCTGCCAACATGGCATAAGCAATTGATTGCGGCACGGCTAAAAGCGCAACAGAAAAAGCGGCCAAAAGGTCATTTTTCAAATATTTCAGCCGGTATCTTTTCAGATCATTAAAAAGAGACGCCAAATTAACTTCTGTTTTAAAACTTCCCAGCATATTTATTTTTTTGTTTTATCCTGTTAATTTGCATTTTAAAGATTTATTAATAATAATCTATGGAATTATATAGATCTATAAAAAAAACCTTTATTCTAAATTATCATTATTATTTATTAGAATTATTAAAACCAACGAATCTGCCGCAAGCAAAAAAATGGACAGTTCTCCATAGCCAAAACCCGCATTTTAATATTGCAATTAAACCCAAGCTATTAGATTATTTTTGCAAAAAAAATATATTTTATGTCAATTAACCTACAAGTTCCTTCTTTAACTATTTTAGCAGCAGCCAAATCAGCCGAACTTGGTTTATCCAAAGCAACTCTGAAGACACATTTAAACCCACCTTCTATGGGATATGTACAGGCTCAAAGTGCAGGATTGGATTTAAACTCGTTAACTAAGCTATTTAAAAAAAACCCTTTTTTATATGGAATATATAGAGATTTAATTGAAACAGGTTTTGTCGGACTAAAAAGAAAAATTATCAAAATTTTTACCCATATTAATATAACAAACCACAAATTAGAATTACATAACAGCGCAAATGACATGTTGACCGACGTGCAAATGGCTAAAATCATTATCAAGGTTTGCAACTACTTTAATTCACTGAGTTGTTCAATAGACTGGTTCCCTATGCTAACCGAAGAAAATACTAGAACAAGAAATATCGAGCAGATAATCAACAGAAATAGTCCATTTACATTTAACTGGATTTTAAAAACAGCGCAAAATATATCCCTTTTAGAAAAAGCTTCTTTAAGACAATTTTTACATCAACTTAATCCGCAATCTCAAATCGACAAAAATACAGCTTTAGATGTTTTATATTTACAACTTGAAAATGCTCTGCCGAGGGCTTCTAATATTAATTTAAGAGAAATATTAAAAATCTCTTTACAGCAAGGATACCATAAAATTGTCAGCATTATAAGCAAAAGCCCCCGTTTCAACGATACTGATCCTGACAGGTGGCTAATTAACTCTTTATTATCTTCGATTGCAAACAACCGTATTCTGATTTTTTTGGCCCTAGCTAAAAGCCGGCAGTTTACACAAATTCCTGCCAATGGCGATAATTCATTAGCACTGATATTAGTTGCTGCTGCCGAACATGGACGTACATCAGCTATTTTAAAAATGAAAAAGCACCCATATTTTGCAGAAATATCTTCAAAGAATCTATTGAAAGCTTTAAATATAGCGATTCGGCATCAAAAGGTACATATTGTTCGAGAACTGCTCAATCATCCTAATTTTGAAGCCATTCCTATTGAAGGTAGAATGTCTTTCGGAAATATTTTAATATATATTTTTAGGGATCTGACAAAACACAAAAATCATGAAATAATCTCACTTTTATTAGAAACTTCTTTATTTACTCGCCTGCCAGCTAACGGAATCCATTCCTTAATTGTTCTATTATGCAAAATAATACCTACTGCAGACATAGACCTTATAAGAAAAATAACCAATCACCACAAATTTAAAGATATCAAAAAGATCAACGATCCAAACCCCCAAACCAACAAAACATATTCTTTAGCCCGGGCTTTATATACCGCTATCGCATATAATAAACAGGCGGAAATAATAATAGTAGAACTTGCCAAGCACCCTTCCTTTAAAAACATCAATCCTGATGGGAAATATTCTTTAGGCGACGCTTTATATGTCACGGCTCAAACAGGAAATCTTGCAGTATTGAACCGATTATCTGAACATCCCGAATTTGACAATATCAATCCTAATGGAGACTATTCTTTAGGCAGAGCTTTATGTATCACGGCTGAAACAGAAAATCTTACAATGCTGACCCGATTATCTGAACATCCCGAATTTGACAATATCAATCCTAATGGAGA
>CAYXMS010000004.1:0-1458 GCA_964466185.1 uncultured bacterium | reverse complement strand
ATTATCTGAACATCCCGAATTTGACAATATCAATCCTAATGGAGACTATTCTTTAAGCAGAGCTTTATGTACCGCTATCGCATATAATAAACAGGCAGAAATAATAGTAGCAAAACTTGCCAAACACCCTTCTTTTAACGGTATCAATCCTAATGGGAAATATTCTTTAGGCGACGCTTTAAATTTAGCTCTCGACAACAATAATACCGCAACAGTATTAGAGCTTCTCAAGCATCCTTGCTTTCAAGAAATCAACACAGAAGGAGAATATTCACTTTTTAAAATGTTATATTTGGCAGCAGACCGAGGGCTTTATGAAATCGTCGAAAAATTAACTGAACATCCTAATTTTATAAAAGCGTTGTCTCATGTGTTTAATGCAGCTATGTACGATCGAAAGACAAACATACTAATAGAACTCGCCAAGCTCAATCCTCATGGAGAACATTCCTTAGCTCGGGCTTTATATTTAGCAATCGAACAAGAAAACAATTTTGAAACAATAGCAGAACTTGTCAAACATCTCCGCTTTCAAAGAATCAACACTAATGGAAAATATTCCCTAGGCGAACTTGTATGTCTAACTAGCGCACAAAACTCCCTAGTCGAACTGTATCATAACCCTGTCGGCAGATCTACAATTATAAAGCAGATCCCTAAAGAAAATAATGTCAAGGTAATAAAAGAACTTGCCAGGCACCCTTTCTTTAAAGACATCAATCCAAACGGAGAATATTCATTAGTCCATGCACTAAACTTAGCAGCTTTTCAAGGAGACAATGAAATAATAGCAGAGCTTGTCAAGCATCCCCGCTTTCAAGAAATCAATATGTATGGGATATATTCACTCAGCCAAGTTTTTATCAATCTCATTGAGAATTTTACACGTGAGTTAATGGCCGCGATAAAAACACAACATTACGTACGCAATCACAATACAAAACAAAAAATTCTTATAAAGCAATACCAACGATACTGTGCAGCAATCAATGAATTATCAAAACATTTCTATGATCCTCAATTACTGTACTCTATTTTACATATAGTATTATTTAATGAATTTTATGGCACTCAGGACATAATAGAAGTTCTATTCAAAAACATTCGTTTTACACAAATCAGTCCTACTGGAGAACATTTTCTAAGCCGCCTTTTATGTAACGCTACAGAAAAGGGAAATATTACAGCGCTGAGCCGATTATCCGGCCATTCTGGTTTTAAAGATATCAACCCCAATGGAACATATTCCTTGGGCCGTGCTTTATACATAACGGCCATTAACGGACATATTGCCATAACACGGCAATTAACAGGGCATCCCCAATTTAAAAAAATCAATCTGAACGGACCATTTTCTATCAATCATGCCGTTATGGCAGCAGGAATTCATAAACACACATACATAATGGGCCTGTTGAAATCTAAAGCAAAAATTTGATTAATTTGGTAAAATTTCTC
>CAYXMS010000003.1:0-78261 GCA_964466185.1 uncultured bacterium | reverse complement strand
AGAAATTTTACCAAATTAATCAAATTTTTGCTTTAGATTTCAACAGGCCCTTTAGTGCTGTTTTAGGAAAGCCTTCTCCTGCTATATTATCAGCTAAAATTAATAGCTTTATTATGCATAAAGAAAATCAAAGACAAACTTTATCCCAACCAGCAACCTTTTTAGAACACCAAAGACAACAAATAGAAGAAGGATCTGCAAGCGCCCCGCCCCGATTTTCAACAATATTTTATCCAATTAAACCAGAAGATCCAAAAAATACTAAATAGTTTAAAGCAATTTTAGAATCCAAAGAAAAAATTCTTTTAGCAAATATCCTAAGAATTTAATCGCAAAATTTTAAGGTTTTAAAGGCTTAAAGCTCATTCTATGAATCGGACAAGGACCAAATTCTTCAATAGCCTGCAAATGAGCTTTAGTGCCATAGCCTTTGTGTTTGTCGAAACCATATTCCGGCCACTTTTGATGATATTTCAGCATTAGATCATCGCGTATCTTTTTAGCAAGAATCGAAGCGGCGGCAATAGAAACCGACAAACTATCTCCTTTTACTACCGGCCGCATCTTAATCGGTAATTTAGGCAATAAATGGCCATCAACAAGAGCAATTTCAGCTTTTAAGCTAAGTCCTGCCACAGCTTTTTGCATAGCTAAAAAAGCAGCCTGTAAAATATTTACGCTGTCTATTACATGTGCCTCTATAATACCTACGGACCAATTAACCGCAGAAGAATTTGTTAAAAACTGAAATATTTTCTCTCTTTGCAAAAAACTTAATTTTTTAGAGTCATTTAAATCTTGCAAGAAAAAACCTCTTTTTAAAATACAAGCAGCTGCTACTACAGGGCCTGCCAAAGGACCTCGGCCAGCTTCATCAACACCAGCAATTATCCGATATCCTTTTAAATAAAACTCTTCTTCGATTTTGCTCATTTGCTCTAACCGTTTTTTTTCATTTTCGGTTACTTCATTAAAATTTTTTGCTGGAAAATCTGCTGCTTCAGAAAAAAAATGCTGCTCCGGATTCAAGAAAAACCTCTCTTACTAAAAATTAAATTTTAAATTTATAACAAAAGAGGTTTAAAAAAAAAGAAAGAATATAAAAAAAAAAACTGCTTAATCTGTCCTAGAAGACAGTTTTTTAAGCAGTTTTATAAAACCTGTTTTTGTATTTTCCAACTACTCTTACTTAGAGTCTTGTCCTGATTTTTTATCTTTTTCCGGCTGTGTTTGTTTTTCAATAGAGTTAGCAGATTCAGCTTGCGTTTGAAATTTTTCAGCTGGCTTTTTAATATTTTCATTCTCAGTAGCTTCTACCATTTTATCAGCAGCATGCTCTTTTTGATTTTTACTAGCGGCTTTGTTAAAAGCCCCTATTTTTTCACGAATTTTAGCAGCTTTTCCAGCACGTCCACGGATATAGGTTAATTTGGCTCTTCTAACTCTCCCGGAACGAGCAACTTCAATCTTAGCAATTTTAGGGCTATGCAAAAGAAAAACCCTTTCCATAGAGCTGCCATAAGCATTGCGATATAAAGTAAAAGTCTCTGAAAGACCCGAACCTGCTTTAGAAATCACAGTGCCAGAAAAAACCTGCACTCTTTCTTTAGCTTCTTTTTTAACCGCGTTTTTCTTTTTACTGCCGTTTTCTTCAGCTTCTTCTACAATACGTAAATGTACTTTCACTGTATCGCCAATCCTGAATGTAGGCAAAGATTTGCAAATAAAAGTTTCTTCAAAGTCTTTAATAAGATTCACAACTTTTGCTCCTTTTTTTAGCTCGCTGGTATCTTTCGTAAAGATCAGCTCTTAATTTTTTAGTTTTTTTTAAACCCTCAGCATGGCGCCAACCATTAATGTTAACATGATGACCCGATAAAAGTACATCCGGCACTTTTGCCCCTTCAAACTCCACCGGTTTGGCATATTGGGGTCCTTTAAAAATTCCGGCTTCCTCAAATGAATCCAAACCAGCAGCTTCAGGATGTCCTAATACCCCAGGTACAAAGCGTAATATTGCATCCGTCAATACTAAAGCCGGCAAACAGCCGCTAGTTAACACATAATCGCCAATACTAAGCTCCAAATCTATCTCTTTTTCTATGATCCTCTGATCAATCCCTTCATAATGGCCGGCTAAAAGCACCAAGTGTTTTTTATAAGAAAGCTTTTTAGCCAGCTTATGATCTAATTTCTGCCCTTGCGGAGACAAATAAACCACATAGCTGTCTTCTGTCTTAACAGAACGGATAGCCCTGCAAACCGGAGGCGCCATCAACACCATGCCAGGCCCTCCGCCAAAAGGCCTTTCATCTACTCTCTTATGCCTGCCTTCTGCAAAATCGCGGATATTTATTAAATTAATTTCCACTATACCCTTTTCCCTTGCCCGTTTAATAATACTCTCATCTAACGGCCCTTGAAAACTCGCCGGAAAAAGGGATAAAATATCTAGCTTCATTTTTGCTTAGACTTTTGCTTTTTACGCTGCAGTCTTTTTTTGGTTACTTTCTTTTTCTTTTTTTCTATCAGCTCTTTTAAAACATCAGGAGATGTTTTCGCTAACAGACTTTGAGCATTTACTGACAACTGTGCTCCTACATTTACCCAGCGTTTTACTTTTTCAGTATCTACTGACAAATTTTTCCCTGTTTCAGCTTTCGGATTATACCAGCCCAGTTTCTCTAAATACTTCCCATCTCTCGGTGTTCTAGAATCTGTAACAACCAAACGGAAAAATGGTCGGTTAGTGCGCCCCTGCTTTCTCAAACGAATGATCAGCGCCATATGTTGCCCCCTAAAAATTGTTGCATGTTATGCTGTCCTTTCGGCATGTTTTTCAATAATTTTTTAATTTTTTTAAAATTCTTAACCAGACGGTTAACATCATCTACCGTCCTTCCGCTGCCTAAAGCTATACGCTTACGACGGCTATAAATAAGCTCATCCTGACCAGTCCTTTCTTCAGATGTCATAGATAATATCATGGACTCTACTTTTTTTAACTCTTTTTCTGAGCCTTCTAAATTTTTTAATTGAGAAAAACCCGGCATCATCTTCATTAAAGAGGTTAAAGGCCCCATTTTTCTGATCATGTTCATTTGTTTCAAATAATCTTCATAACTCAAATCAGCTTTTCTAATCTTTTTTTCAATCTCTGCCTTTTCATCATCTTTAATATACTCTTCGGCCTTTTTAGCCAGATTAATCACATCTCCCATACCCAAAATACGATCAGCCATAGACTGCGGATTGAAAATTTGCAAATCGGTTAGTTTTTCCCCTACTCCTTCAAATTTAAGCGGTTTTTTAGTAACTTCATTAATGGAAATAGCCGCTCCCGCCCTAGCCGAACCATCCAACATAGTTAGAATCGAACCACTCATTCCAATCTGCTCATGAAATTTCTGGGCTGTCTTAACAGAATCCTGACCCAAAGCAGCAGAAGCAACAAAAAGCACTTCCTGAGGATCCAGTTTTTCTTTTAAAAGCAAAAGCTCTTGCATCAACTTGTCATCAATATGCAAACGACCCGCTGTATCTACAATCAACACATCGGCTTTATCTTTCTCAGCCGCCTCTTTAGCTTTTTCAGCTACCTTTAAAACATGAGAAGAAACTTCAGGACCAACCACCGGAACATTGATAGAAGAAGATAATTTTTGCAGCTGTTCTACCGCCGCCGGCCTTTGTAAATCACAGGCAGCTAAAATTACTTTTTTACCCTGTTTTTTAAAAAAATAGGCCAGTTTGGCAGCCGTAGTTGTTTTACCAGAACCCTGCAAACCACAAAGCAAAATAATTGAAAGACCAGTTTTTTTCAGTTCTAAAGCTGCTTCTTTTTCTCCCATTACAAGAACTAGCTCGTCATAAATAATCTTGGCAAACTGATCTTCTGGCTTAAGACCTTTTAAGACTTTGACACCCAAGGCTTTGCTTTTAACCCGTTCCACTAGTAATTTAGCTACTTCGTAATTAACGTCGGCAGATAAAAGCGCCAATTTGATATCTTTAGATGCTTTTTCAATGTTTTTCTCGCTCAGCTCTCCCGAACGAAAAAAAGGAAATAAATTCTGCAGTTTATTGGTTAATTGGCCAAACATATTAAACTAAATAAGTTTTTTAATAATAACTTAAGGATATCAGAATACTAAAAAAACTATTGCAATTCAACAAAAAAGAAGCGCTTACGGCCGGTTAAATCATTTAAAATACAAGCTCTACTATTTTTTTTTAGCTCAAACAATTTTTTAACCGACTTTTCCTGAAAAAGACCTATCTCCAAAAATAAAAATCCACTCTTTTTCAAAAAAAAATTTAACTCTGCAGCCAACCTTTTATAAAATGTCAACCCATCCACGCCGCCTACAAAAGCTGTTTTAGGCTCGAAAAAAAGCTCTTTTTCTAAAGTTTTATATTCCTTCTCGGAAACATACGGCGGATTACAAACAATAAAATCCGCTTTTTTCTTTTTCGAAAACGGCTGAAAAAGATCTCCTTGTACAAATTCAATTTGAACTTGATTTAATAAAGCATTTTTTTGAGCAATCTTTAACGTTTTTAAAGAAATATCAGATGCTATCACTTTTAAATCTGGGAATTTTTTTTTTAAAGCAATGGCAATTGCTCCAGAACCTGTACATAGATCCCATAAAACCCTGCCCTGCAGTCCGTTTTTTGATTTTTCTTTTTCTAATTTCAATTTTCCAACTATCAAATCAACCAAATATTCTGTCTCTGGACGAGGAATCAATACATCTTTGGCAAGCTTTAAATTAACATTATAAAAAGGCCAGGTTTTTACAAGGTATTGAAGAGGCTCTCTTTGCCCCCTTCGTTTTATTTTTTTAAAAATTTGATTTTCCACTTTTGGAGAAACTTTTTTTTCTTCTACCTCTGCTAAATGTAAAAATAACTCATTTTTTTTAAGATTTAAAAAATCAGCAAAAATTTCTTCTGCAGAAAATTTCCAATCTGCAACCTGCTTATCTTTCAAAAAAATATAAGCTTTATCCAACAAGTTTTTTAAAGACGGCTTTTCCTGCATATTTTCAAGTATATATTCCCATAAAAATGTAAAATAAAAAAATTAAGAAGAAAGCTTTTGCTGATAATAAAAAGTCACTAAAGCATTCGTCAACTCATCTAAATTACCCTGCATAACCTGATCTAAATTATGCAAAGTCAAATCAATCCGATGATCTGTTACCCTGTTTTGGGGAAAGTTGTAAGTGCGAATCCTTCCCGACCTATCCCCCGTACCAATTTGTCCCGAGCGCAATTCAGACATCTGTTTTTGCTGCTCTTCCATTTTTTTCTGAGTTAAACGCGCCGCTAAAATACGCAGCGCCTTAGCTTTGTTTTTATGCTGGCTGCGCTCGTCTTGGCAAACAACAACCAGCCCCGACGGCTTATGCAAAATCCTTACCGCCGAATCCGTTGTATTCACATGCTGACCGCCTGCTCCAGAAGCCCTAAAGGTATCTATATTCAATTCTTTTTCATCAATTATCTGCTTTTGATCCTGCTCATTCGGCTCTAATAAAACTGCTACTGTAATGGCAGAAGTATGCAGACGGCCGGAGCTTTCAGTCTCAGGCACTCTCTGAACACGATGCGTGCCTGCTTCATAATGCATTAAACGAAAAACATTTTCACCGGAAATACCCATTATATATTCTTTAAAACCGCCTAAATCAGACTCCGCCAACGAAATCGTCTCTACTTTCCAACCCTTTTGCCCAGCATATCCACGATACATTTTAACACAATTGGCAACAAATAAAGCAGCTTCTTCTCCGCCTGTGCCTGCACGCAGCTCTACTAAAATGTCACAGCTGTCTCTAGGATCAGGAGGAACTAGTAAATTCTGCAGTTTTTTTTCAGTAGCGCTTTTTTCTTTTTCCAGATCTTCCAGTTCTTCTTTAATCAAATCGATTAAACCGCTGTCTTTTTCTTTAATTAAAAGATCTTTGTTCTTGTTAAGCTCATTTTCTACTTTATATAAATATTCAGCTGCTGCTTTAACCTGTTTTAAATACGCATATTCTTGCATCAGCTTTTTATAAAGCTGCTGATCCTTAACAGTATCAGGATCACTAAGCTGCTTTTCCACTTCCTGAAATCTAGAAAGCAGCTTTTCTATCTTAGCCCGCATACATTTTTAATCAATTTAGCTGTTAATTTACTTTTTCTTGGAAACCGGCTTAACTTTAGTTTTTACCGTCTTAGACTTAACTTTAGTAGAAGCTGCTTTTTTCTTTTTAGATACAGCTTGAGCTTCTTGAACAGCCTTTTGGGCTTTTTGCACTTGGGCTTTTTTAGCTTGATAGCGCTTGGTAAATTTATCAACCCGGCCCTCTGTATCAATAAACTGATTGCTGCCGGTAAAAAAAGGATGAGAGGCAGAAGAAACAGGTACCCTGTAAACAGGATATTCCTTGCCTTCAAATTCTGCTGTCTCTTCCGGCTGCAAAGTAGTACCGCAAAGAAATTTATCGCCTGTAGAAGAATCAACAAAAAGAACTGTCTGGTATTTGGGATGGATTTTCTTTTTCATAACGTTGTTAGCCTTTAAATTTAAATATTAAAAAATGAGTTTTGAATATATTCTACTAATTTTTACAAAAATATGCTATGAAAAAGACAAGGAAAAAAAATCTCTATACATTTTAAATTTTTTATAGGCCTTTAAACCTTTTAAAAATTTAAAAAAAATTTAATAATAGCTTCACGAATTTCCAGTAAAACAACTGAAAAAATAATATAACATTAGCAATATTATATTGATAAATGTTACAAATTGTATCAATATTAAACACCAAAAACACACAACAACATAACACTATACTCACAATTTTTTAAATAAGCTTATGAAACAAACTAAAATTATTGTTTTCAAAAAAAAATTTTTGAATTTTCTACTCATTTTAATCGCTTTTTTCTCCATTTTAACAGCTATTGACCCCAGCGGAAGAACAAGCTTTTTTTTGACTCTTTCACCTTATGCTTGGGACCAAAACTACTTTTGGCAGTTTTTTAGCTATATTTTTCTGCTCCCCCACCCTTCTGTTTCCATAGGATTCATACTACGATTAGCGATCAACTTATACATTTTCTGGTTTTGCGCTTCTTTTATTATCGATTACAAAGGAACCTGGCAATTTTTCTTTTACTTTTTCTTTTTAACTGTTTTTTCTGCAGCTGTAGCTTTTGGCTTAATGCTTTTCAAACCTTTTTTTCTTTTTGGATTAAATATTTTAATTTGCTCTGCGGCCACAGCCTGGTTAATAACCTCCGGCAACGTCAAAATACACATGGCCCTTTTACAAAAAACCGTACAGGCCAAATGGCTAGTTCTCAATTTAATCGTCATCAGACTGTTTTATGATCTTTATCTGGGAGCTTATTCCATTGCTATTTTAGATTTGACAGGAGTTGCTTTTACCTATTTTTATATCCTGTTGATTTGGCATAAACAAAGCCCTTTTACGGCTCTTGACAGATTTGAATATCCGTTAACACAATTGTTAAAAAGAAGCCCTCCCTCTTAGGAAAGAACAATTGACAAAAAAAAGACACAACACAAGCCCCTTATCCTAAAAAAAATTAATAAAGAATAAAATTTATCATATATTAAAGGAAAATCGTTGTTATTCAAGGCTATGGATGTTGTAAGCAATATGCTAAGAGCTATAAAGAACATAATATCTTGTTCCTAGAACCGCTTCAGATTTATACATAAAGAGTGAGTCAGTATAAGCTATCATACCGGCCACCACAAACAACAGCTGTTTTTTCCCGGCGTTTTTTCTGAAAAAATTCTTTGAGAAGAAAAGCAGACTCTGCTTTCAAAATATGTTTCGTAACTTCTATTTGATGCAAAGGATATTTGTTTTTGCCTTGGCCGAACACATCTTTCCAACTGCCATTTACTCCTAAACGCAAATCTTCCGCCCCCCAAACCAGCCTTTTAATCCGGCTGGCAAACATAGCGCCTGCACACATCAAACATGGCTCTAAGGTACAATATAAAGTAGCCTCCGCAAGCCTCCAATCCCCAATTTCAGCAGATGCCGAAGTAATTGCCAGTATTTCCGCATGGGCAGTAGCATCTTTCAAAAGCTCTACCTGATTATAGCCTTTAGCTATTATCTTATTTTTAATCACTATAACAGAACCTACCGGAACTTCATCTTCCAAATAAGCTTTTTGAGCTTCTTTCAAAGCCTGCCCCATAAAATAAATGTCCAATTCTTTCGCAGAAAGACTCATTTTAAAAATCCTTTTTAATTTTCAAATTACTATTAATTGGTTTAAACTATTTCATTAGCTATTTTATTTTATTTATAAAGTTCATTCAAACTATTTTTTTCAAATCAGAAATTTATAAAAACTGAGTTTAACATGCAATTTGACTAAAGCCAAATGCTATTTCAGTTGCTAACTTATTCTCTTTGTTATATAATTATTAATCGAACTTATTTTTTAATAAAAGTTCCCATTTTAACCAACGATAGGGAGAAAAATTCTCATGTCACTAGATAAAGGAACCAAAGAAGAAATTACTAAAAAATTTCAATTACATGAAAAAGATACAGGATCTGCTGATGTGCAAATTGCCATCTTAACAGAACGGATTACAGAACTGACGGAACATTTAAAAATGTCCCCTAAAGATAATAATTCCAGATTGGCTCTTTTAAAACTAGTAGGACAAAGAAGAAAACTTTTAGATTACTTAAATTCAACAGATACCAAACGCTATCAAACTTTAATCTCTCGTTTAAATTTAAGAAAATAAAAATAAATAATAGATGCAATCCTATTGTCCAACACCAAACTAAATTAATATTATTAAAATACTATAAAAAATGAGAATAGAGAGCAGAAAAAAATCTTTAAATTTTATCGCTGTTAAAAAACCATTTTTAAAGCTTTCTTTCTGATTTTCTATTCTCCTTTTTTCAATTCCTAAAAATAAGGAGACACCCCCTTGAACAAACAAAATTTAACCAATTCAGACATCACAATTCAAAATAACCGCTTAATTATCGATTTAAACGGTAAAGAGCTAATTTTTGAAACCGGCAAAGTAGCCCGTCAAGCCAATGGCTCTATTATGCTGCACTGCGGAGAAACAACTATTTTATCCTCCGCCTGTAAATCTAAAACAGCTTCCGAAAACATTGATTTTTTTCCCCTGCGCGTAGATTACCAGGAAAAATTTTCTTCAGTCGGCAAAACTTTAGGCGGCTTTATAAAAAGAGAAGGCAGACCTACTAAAAATGAAATTCTTACTTGCCGCTTTATTGATCGTACAATCAGACCGCTCTTCCCTGAGGGATACTACAACGAAGTTCAGATTTTGTCTTATGTCTATTCTTATGATGGCCTGCATATACCAGATATCTTGGCAATTTGCGCCACCTCTGCAGCATTAACTATTTCAGACATTCCTTTTATTAAACCTATCGGAGCTGTACGTGTAGGTTTTGCCAATGGACATTATATTTTAAATCCCAATCCCGAAGAAATGAAAACATCGCAATTAGATTTAATTTTAGCAGGATCAGAAAATTCTATTCTCATGATTGAAGGCTCTTGCCAATTCTTAACAGAAGAACAGATCTTGGATGCAGTAGATTTTGGCCATCAATATATTAAAAAAATCTGTCAGGGACTGGCCCAATGGCAAAAACAAATCGGCAAAGAAAAAGACCTGACAACAATTCATAAAATGCCCGACAACATAAAAGAACAAGTCTCCGAACTAACAGAAGCTAAAATTAAAGAAGCTTTGCAAATCAAGGACAAACAAGAAAGAGAAGAAAAATTTGCCAATATTAAAGAAGCTCTTTTAGAAAACCTGTTAGCGCAAGATCAACAAGAACTAGAACAAGGCAAATTTGCTAAAAGAGATTTAGAAATTGTTTTCAAAAATCTCTCTTCCCAACTAATGCGCCAAATGATCCTGCAAGAAAACAAACGAGTAGATGGCAGAGATCTAAATGAAATCAGACCCATATCCATAGATCTTTCCATGCTTCCCAGAACTCATGGCTCTGCTATTTTTACCAGAGGAGAAACCCAAAGCATTGCTGTTTGCACATTAGGCCCCGAAAACATGGCAGAACGCTATGAAGATCTACATGGAGAAGGCGAATCAAGATTCTATCTGCAATATTTTTTCCCTCCCTTTTCTGTCGGAGAAGTCGGCAGAAGCGGTCCTCCAAACAGAAGAGAAATTGGCCACGGCAAATTAGCAGAAAAAGCCTTACATGCTATCCTGCCTAAAGCTACAGAATTTCCTTATGTAATTAGAATGGAATCTAACATTACAGAATCTAACGGATCTTCATCCATGGCTTCTGTATGCGGCTGCTGCCTGGCTTTAATGGAAGGCGGTGTGCCTATTAAAAAACCCGTATCCGGCATTGCCATGGGGCTGATTATAGAAGATGGCAAATTCAAAATACTTTCTGATATTCTAGGATTAGAAGATGCACTTGGCGATATGGACTTTAAAATAACCGGAGCTCAAGAAGGCATAACTGCTTTTCAAATGGACATCAAAGTAGAAGGCATTACCCACGAAATTATGCGCCATGCCCTAACTCAAGCTAAAAAAGGTAGACAGCATATTTTAAGCAAAATGCTAGAAGCCTGCCCAAAACCAAGAGAGTCTTTATCAATCCATGCGCCACAAATTATCAGCATGCAAATTAAACCTAGCAAGATAGGCATGGTCATTGGGCCGGGAGGCAAACAAATTAAAGCTATTATAGAAGAAACTGGAGCAGAAGTTGATATTAATGACGATGGCATAGTTTCTATTGCAGCCCAAAATGCTCAGAGCCTGGAAAAAGCCCAAAAAATGATTCATGATATTGTCGATGATGTAGAAATCGGTAAAATATATAACGGCATTATTACAGGCATCAAACCGTTTGGCCTTTTTGTAAAAATATTGGCTAAAGAAGGCTTATGTCACATCTCTGAACTATCACATTCAAGAATAGATAATTTAAGCCAGATGTTTAAAGAAGGCGATAAATTAGACGTCAAAGTTATTGATGTCAATGACAGAGGACAAATTAAGCTTTCTCACAAAGCACTTTTAAAAACATAAGTCTAAATGCTTTTTAAACTTATTTTTCAGCTATAAAATAGCAAATCACTAGACATTCGAACTGCTTGCTGCTAATGCATCTTATATGTCAATGCCCCACGGCCAAAACCGGGGGCTTGATAAAAACTTTATACAGCAATTGGTGAAAAAAAATTAATACATACCTTAGAAGGTTTCAGCCAGTAGCTGTTCACAAGTTTCAAGCTCTGTAGTCGGTAGTTAAATGTTATGAACTCCACGTCCTTTACTCAAAATCGAACAACATTGCTAAAATATACATGTTATTACCAGTTAAAATATGAATCTATCCGCAATCAATACACTCAGACATGGGAACGTAACCTTTTTACAGGATTACCTCTTGGTTTTCTATCAGTATCAGTTTCCAAAGCTATAGGTTTTTAATGTTAAACCCTTTCCGTATATCCTACGGTAATTTTAAAAAACTATTTCAATTGAAGCTTTTTTTTATTTTTTTTAATGTATTTTCTTTCATCTCAACATTGAAATACTATTAAAATACCAAGAATTCCCAAGAATTATCCTAAAAAAGAAAGAATGTGCAAGCTTTTTGTTCAAGTGCCCTGAGGATCAGACAAATCATTAGAATTATTCCCCATACCCTTCTTTTGTTTATTGTCTTTAGGCGGTGGCGGAGGATTTTTCATCTGGAAATCACTGGCCTCCCTGAGTTTTTTCCTTTTTTCTTCAATATTCCAATTCCCAGCTATGATTTGCTTAATGTCCTCACCTTCTAAGGTCTCAAATTCAATCAACATGTCAGCAACTGTTTCAAGCTGTTTTTTATGATCGGAAATAATCTGAATAGCCCGTTTATGAGCCACATTAATTAAATCAAAAACTTCTTTATCTATTTTTTTAGCCGTTTCTTCAGAATAATTTTTTTCATGAAAACCGGAAAGCCCTAGATATTTACCGTGCTCTTCCCTTTCATCATAAGTAATTGTACCCAAAACTTCACTCATGCCCCATTCGCAAACCATAGCACGCGCCAGTTTAGTAGCCTGCACAATATCTTGCTGTGCACCAGAAGAAAGATCCCCTAAAAAGATCTCTTCAGCAGACCTCCCTCCCAAAGATATAGCCAGCTGATCCAAAACTTCTTTTTTCCAATAGCCCAATCTATTCTTTTTAGGCATAAAATGAGTTGCTCCCAAAGAAAAACCACGAGGAATAATAGTTACTTTATCTACAGGATCAGCATATTCTACATGCAAACCAACCATAGCATGCCCTGCTTCATGAAAAGCTGTAGATCGTTTTTCTTTTTCATCCATTTCCAAAGAACGCCTTTCTTTGCCAAAACGCACTTTATCACAAGCCTCTCTGGCTTCCATAGTAGTTACCGCAGAGCGGCCTTTTCGAGCAGCTAAAAGCGCTGCTTCATTTAAAATATTGGCCAAATCAGCGCCGGATGCTCCCGGAGTGATCTTAGCTATATCCATTAAATCCACAGACGGATCAATTTTAATTCCACGAGCATGTACTTTCAAAATTTCAAAACGCCCTTTAACATCCGGCAAATCTAAAACTACATTTCTGTCAAAACGACCAGGACGTAAAAGCGCTTTGTCTAAAATATCAGGGCGGTTAGTAGCGGCCATTAAAATTACGCCTTCTTTAGTATCAAAACCATCCATTTCTACTAAAAGCTGATTCAAGGTTTGCTCTCTTTCATCATGTCCGCCTCCAATGCCAGCGCCTCTTTGTCTGCCGACAGCATCTATCTCATCAATAAAAATAATGCAAGGAGCGCTTTTCTTGCCCTGTTCGAAAAGATCTCTTACCCGGCTGGCTCCAACACCAACAAACATCTCTACAAAATCAGAGCCTGAAATTGAGAAAAAAGGACGGTCCGCTTCTCCGGCTACTGCTTTGGCGATCAAAGTTTTTCCTGTTCCCGGAGGACCAATTAACAAAACCCCTTTTGGGATACGGCCGCCAAGTGCAGTAAAACGACCAGGATCTTTTAAGAAATCAACAATTTCCGTCAGTTCTTCTTTAGACTCTTCCGCCCCCGCTACATCTTTAAAAGTAACTTTAGTAGTTTCTTTCGTCAAAAGCTTAGCGGGTGACTTACCAAAATTCATGGCAGAAGAACCCACTCCTTTCATTTGACGGGCAAATAAAAAGTATAAAACAACTAATATTAAAAGAACTGGCAGAAAAGTTACTATGTAACTGGCATAATTAGGGGCTGGCTCTTGACTTTTAAAGGTTTTATCTAAAACAGTGTTGCGTTCTTGATCAGGAGCTTTAAAAGCTAAAGCCTGATTTACACTAAATGCTTTCCATTCTTTCTTAGTCTCAGCAAACCAGCGGCGATAAACTTCAGAGTCAACATTTTCCAAGCCTTTGGTAGATATTTCTTTATTATTAAAAAACCAGCTGATATGAGCTACTTTAGCACGCACTTTATTTAGAAGAGCTTCATTATTTTCTAAAGCCTCCGCAATTACATTATACCGATTCAAATCTTCTACATAACCACGTACCGATCGTAAAGACCGAAGTGCTACATTAGATTCTCTGGCTGCCAGCTCTTTAACTATACTATCCAGATTTAACAGAATTGAATCACAAACAGAAAGCCTGACAGACAAATCTTCGGTAGACATGTTCTTAAGCTTTTCTTTCTGCTCTTGTAAAACTTTTTTGAGACTTTCATTGCCTAAGCCCAATTTAGCTGAACTAAAAAGATCTAAAAGAACTTTTAAATCTGTTTCAAACTCAGCTACATTTTGCTGAGTAACATTCATCTGAGTCAGTCTGGCTTTTAACTGTTTTAAATTCAGAACATCGCTTTTAGGTTTTTCCCTAATTACCACTTGGGCGTTATAATCAAGAGCATCATAGACCGGGCTAACAACAACAAAACCATTAGATGGGATTGAAAAGCCGGTAATTTCTAAAAAAAAGAGGGCAGCGGACAAAACATTTTTGCGATCCCTTGGAATCTCTGTTTCTAATATTTTTTTTTCAGCTAATAGCTCATAATGACGGTTTAACTTTTGTAAGTAATCAAAACGTTCTTTTCCTTCTTCCGTCTTTTCGGACCTAAATCGGCCAGTAAAGGTGACCAAATTCTCATTTTGCGCAATCTTACTATTCTCTTCAGGAACTATTAAATCCAAATTAACTAAATGCTCTACTTGATGAGCAAAAGAAACTTTAGCCAATTTTTCCGAAGTCAAAGACTGCATCGTAAAGATGACAATGAAAAGAGTTATTAAAAAGAAAAAAAAGCCTCCTGAAAAACCTTTTTTACCATCATTTTTAAATTTATCCGCCATATCACTATTTTTGTTTTAAAGTTTATTGATAATTTATAAACCTATTAATATAAGCCCTTTCAAATATAAAGGCAAAGAAAATAGGCCTCTTTTACTTTCTCTTCATACCTATCATATTTATAGCAAAAAACCAATTAAAAAACTGTTGTTTTCTAAGAAAGCAACTTTGCATATATAAAAAACAGACCTGTTACAACTTCTGTTTTAAACAATAAACTACTAGGGTTTAGTTAATTATTATTATAAATTGCTATGATTAATTATTAATTTTATTTGATAAAATTCAGAAATATTTTTAAAAGGTTTTTCAGAAAAGCGCTTTTTTCCAGACAGCAAATCGCAAAAAAGCTTTCCTTTTCTAAAAATAAGGGGAAAATTCTTTCGTAAAAAAAATGGCACTTTTTCTTCAGCCAAATGATGATTTAAACGTTTACCCCAAAGCTTAATTGATGGATCAAAGACAACCGTTTGACTGGCAGCTGAATTATCCACACCGGTTACCGGATTATCTAAATTATGAGTTAGCAAATTTTTATTTTTTGCTTTTAAATCTGGTTTTAAGTCGAAAGACAAATAATATAAATCTTTAGGTAGAATTAACTCACATGAGCCGGAAAATAAAAATTCCTTCCAAGAAGATAGTTTAAGCTTTCTATTTTTTTTAATTTCAGATACTTCTAATTCCCAAAAACCCATTCTCCTGCGACCCGTTTGCAACAAAATTTTTTGCTCAAAATTTAAATTTAACCTGTTCCAAAGAAAAATCATATTTTGCTCAATAATTAAATCTCCGTCTTTAAGAGCTAAGAAAAACCTGCTATGACAAGGCTTGGTTTTATTTAAAAAATCTAAAATTCTAGATAAAACAGATCTTGTTAAATTAAAACCAGCATCCGTAAAAAGTTTTTTGATCAAATACTGTTTTTCAAAAAAATCCAAATCCCAAAAACCGGAAGTTTCAAACTCTAAAAACACTCCGAAAACAGACTTTTTTCTTGTTTTAAATACTTTTTTCACCCTTCTATCTAAATAAGCCTTAAGCTCATAAGAGCGCTGGGAAGCATAGACTAAATTATCAACTACCCTTTTACCTACAATTTCTTTTAGTTTAGGCAAAAGCAAATGGCGCAGACGCGAACGTTGATATTTAAAATCAAAATTGGTTCTGTCATTAATGGCCCTTAATTTTTGAACTTTTAAAAATTCTAAAAGCTCTTTTTTAGAAAAAGATAAAAGAGGCCGTAAAATATACATGTCCAATAAAAAACTTTCCTTTTGCATAGCCGATAAAAAAGTTAAATCCGCACCTTCTAAAAATCTTTTTAAAACCGTTTCTTGCAAATCATCTTTTTGGTGAGCAAACAGAAGATAAGATGCTTTTAATTCAAAATAAAGTTGTTGAAAAAATTCCAATCTTAGCCTGCGGCAGACAGCTTCCTGATTTTTTGGCAAAATAGCCGCTTTTGACAAATCTGTTTTTGAATATTTAGAAAGCTTTTTTAGAAAAAACTTAAGCTTTAGTTGTTTTGCCTCTTCTTTTAAAATTTCAGCCTCTTGAGAGCTTTCCTCTCTCCAACCATGGTCGACATGGGCTAAAACCAGCTCAAAATCAAGCTGTTGCTGTTTTTTTAATTCTAACAACAAATATAAAAGAGCCTTCGAATCAAAACCTCCGGAATAAGCTAAAATCAAAGGCCCTCGAAAAGGCTGTTTGCTTTGCAAAAAAGCAGCTATTTCATTGTATTTTTTATCAAACATAATACAAAACATATTAGCATAAACTTCGAAATAGCCTACAAAAATAATCTCAAAAAATCTAAACTAAATCTCTAAAAGAGTAATGTAAAATATTAATTTTACCTTAATTAGTGGGTTTTTCATGCCTTTAATCTGGCGCTATTTAACAGCCATTTATATAAAAGTTTTTTTGCTTTCTACTTTTGGCTTTGTTTGCGTACTTTTAATTACCAGATTAAAAGAAATAGCCAGATTCGCAGCGCTAACTACAGATATTGGCAAAGTCTTTTTTTATACCCTCTATCAAATTCCCCATATCCTGCCGATAGCTATTCCCATATCTTGTCTAATCTCTGCGATGCTGCTTTTTCACAAATTCTCTAAAACACATGAACTAACTGTACTACGCGCCAGCGGTTTTTCTTTTAAAAAAATTACAGCTCCTATTTTATATACCGCTTTACTCATCAGCATACTTAATTTTTACCTGGCTTCGGAAGTTTCACCACGATGTATTAATGCTTCTAAAAAAATCGCCCACAGCCAAATTTCTTTCAATCCCATTTTTCTTTTAGAAAAACCAAAACTTTTAAAAATAAAAAAAGCATTTATAGACCTGGAAACAACAGCTGATAAAAACTCGGCCAAAAATTTAATCTTTATCACTCCTAATCGATATAATGGAAAACTCTCTTTAATTAGAGCTAAACATCTATATTTAGAAAATAATGATGTGCTCGTAGGCTCTAAAGTCTCTATTATTTCACATCATTTAGAAAATCCCAACCAATTCGATACGCTAATTATTGAAAATCAAGATCTAATGAAAACAGAAGCTAAAAAAGTAACTAAATTCATGAAATCCGACAGTTTTTCTATCAACTCTTTACATTTGCCTACTAAAATGCTTTTAGCCTGTGCTAAAATGCAAGAAAAAACTAAAAAACAACTGCTTTATCTAGAAATTATCAGAAGACTGGCTATTTCCATTTCAGTCTTTTCTTTTACCTTGATTGGCATTTCCTATGGCATTGAAATTGGACGGATAGAATCCAAAAAAAAACTGCTGACAGCCGCTTTTTTAGCACTTTTTATTCTCGCCAGCTTTATCGCTGCTAAAGCACTTAAATCACATCCTTTATCTGCTGCTTTAATTTATGTACTAGTGCAACCGTTAATTTTATTAATTTCTCTTTATTCCATTAGACGAATATCCAAAGGCCGGCTATGAATCTTAAAATAAAAAAAATCTATCAAAAACTTATTTTCCAAGAATCCATTAAATTTCTGCTGCTATTCATTCTGGCCATATATTGTTTCTTTTTTATTTTAGATTTTTCCCTTAGAGGGCCTCGATTTTTCACTATTGGAAAAGCCTCACTGTGGCAATTTTTCATCTATTACTATTACCAAATCAGCCTATATTTAAATCTTTTTCTTTCTTTAGGTTTTCTTTTGGCGACTATCAAAGTTATCGGTTCCATGAATCGCAACAACGAAATTTTGGCCTTGCAAATGGCAGGCCTTTCCAGACAAAAAATTATTCGGCCTCTAATTTACATTGGCATTTTTCTATCTTTACTATCTTATTGTAATACAGAATTTCAATACCCCAAAGCATTAAGAACAGTCCATTTATTTAAAAAACAACATCTGCATAGCCAAAGAAAAGAAAAAAATATTAATGTCCAGTCCGTCATATTGAAAAACGGCAGCAAATTAATCTACAGTCGATATGACGCTATCAGCAATCAGTTATTCGATGTTTTTTGGCTTTTAAAAAATGAAATTTACCACATTAAAAATTTAGACTTAAACCAAACTCCCCCCCTTGGGCATTTTGTCGATCACTTTATACAAAATGACAAAAGTTTTTTAACCAAAACAGATTCTTATCTTCGCTTTACTTTTAAAAATATCTACTTTGATCATAAAAGTTCGGCTTTTCTAGTCCCCTTTGAAGAAAGGTCCATAACTACCTTGATTTGGCAATTTTTACAAAAGCATTTTTCCTCTTATAAAGAAAAATCAGCCTTAAGCGCCCATCTCAACTATAAATTAGCTATGCCTTTAATTCCGCTTTTAATACCAATTGTAATAACTCCTTGGCTGTTTCGTTTTTCCAGACAAAGCAACTATATTTTTATAGTAACTGCTTTTGCCTTGTTCTGTTTTATTGGATTTTATACTTTAATGGACGCTTTTTTTATTCTAACAGAAAATGGCAGCGGCTCCGCTTTCATTTTAATATGGCTGCCTTTGATCCTAATATTTTTCTGGGAAAAATTAAAAATATGGATTAAAAAATACAAAGATCACATTTTAAATAAAATACAGTTAAAAAAAACAAAATCTACTTAACTAGAACGTTTTAAACGTAAATGACGACGCTTTTGAGCATCAGCAAACCGCCGTTTTTGGTCTTTTGTTTCCCAAATAGCAAAAGGCACCGGCATAGGTTTGTTATCAATATCATAAGCTTCATAAGTAAAATAAGCAGATAAAATATGTTTGTGTTCTAAAGAACGAAAATCTTCCGCAATAACTTTAACTCCTACTTCCATAGAATTCTGCCAGCTTCTATTAATCGAGGCTTTACAAATTAAAACATCCCCCCGTTTCGCCTGAGCAAAAAAACGGACAAAATCAATGCCTGCTGTATGACATTGAATACCGCTATGAGATAAAGCTACTTTATCTGCATAGCAACTAACTATTTCTAAAATGCGGTTGCCAAAAATTACCTCATGCGGACTTATATTCTCATCAAACAAATGAATATTACAAACCTCTAAAGCAGAAGCAGAAATTGGTTTGTTAAAATTTTTGTCAGATACAATAAACATATAATTAAGCATCCTTCATTCTGAAGATTATATTTAAATACATATTAATATTCTTTTTTATTATCAATAAAAAAAACTTAAATCATTTTTTATAAAAATATTTATTTAAATATTTAATTACTTAAATAAGCAAAAAATCATGCTTTAAAAAGTAGTTAAAACATAAAAAACCCCTGGAAAAAATCCCAAGGGTCTTTCTTGATAAACAAGGAGGAAGATAACTTATATTGAACCTCCCTCGCCTAAAGGCGAAGGATTCATAATTCCCAGCTCTCCGAAAAGAAACAGATTTTGCTGGTATTTTTTTTGATAAATTAACGCTTAGAGAACTGGAATCTCTTACGGGCCTTTTTACGGCCATATTTTTTACGCTCTTTCTTACGCGGATCTCTGGTTAAATAACCCAAATCTTTTAATGCCGATCTTAACTCATCATTTTCTTTAACCATAGCTCTGGCAATTCCTAATCTAGCAGCTTCTGCTTGAGCTGCAATGCCGCCGCCTTTAATCCGCAAAATCAAATCATATTTATCTAAAGAAGCAAATTTCTTGAGGGGGGATAAAATATTATCTCGTTCTAAAGCAAGTAAAAAATACTCGTCTAATTTTCTGCCATTTATATTAATCTGCCCTGTTCCCAAACGCATTCTAACAGAAGCTACAGCTGTTTTTCTTCTACCAATGCCTATAAATTCTTTTTTTTTCATGAATTAAATCCAAGTTTGCCTATTAAAATTAAAATTTAAATGTTTACAGAAAGAGGTTTTTGCGCCTCCATATTATGCTTTTCTCCAACTACAATTTTCAGTTTTTTTAGTTGCTGGCGCCCTAACCTGCTTTTAGGCATCATGCCAGAAATAGCCCTTTGTAAAATTTCTTCAGGCTTTTTAGCTTTTAGCTCACGGTAAGGGACTTCTTTTAAACCACTCATAAAACCAGTATAATGACGGTATATCTTACGCGCTTCCTTTGCTCCTGTAACTTCAATTTTGTCAGCATTAATGATAATTACACCATCGCCAGTGTCTATATTAGGAGTATAAGAAGGCTTATGTTTGCCAGTTAAAATCTTAGCCACTTCTGCAGCCAGCCTACCTAAAATTTTTCCTCTAGCATCTAACAGAAACCAAATCTTTTCCTGAAAAGACTGGCTTTTGGTTTTGAGTGAAGTTTTAGTCGGTTTATATTTATTCATTTCACCATTCCATATTTTAAAAACTACTATAAGAATAAGTTTTTCATTGATTTTTGCCAAGTTTTTTGTCTTGTTTAAAAACCTTTTTAAACCTATTTTTTTAATTTTTTTCAAAGTTTGATTGTTATTTGTTAAATTTTTACTTGTTTTTAAAAAATTATCAACGACAGCATAATACCCCTGACTTTAGCCATAAAAAGAATGTCAATTCCATAGCTACCAGCAGTTGACCCTAAAGATCAAATTTTAGATTTTTAAATAAGAATTTTTTCTGCTAAGATTTATAATTTGCCAAACAGATTTTATAATTTTTTTATTAATTATTTTTTTAAATGAAGCTTTTAAAAACTTTTTTCATTCGCACTTACGGCTGTCAGATGAATGAGCTAGACTCTGAACTGATACACAGCTTGCTCATTCAAAGAGGCCTTGAGCCTGCCAAGCACGAAGATCAAGCGGATCTGGTGATCTTTAATACCTGTTCGGTTAGGGATTTGGCAGAACGCAAAGTACTTGGCAAAATCGGCATTATGCTCAGAAAACAAAAAAAACCGCTGATTGGCATCGCCGGCTGTATGCCTATGTTAAAAAAAGAAAAATTAATCCAAAAAATCCCTCAAATAGGCTTTTTAATCGGTACTGATAATTTATCCAACCTAAACCAAGTTATTGACAAAGCTTTAACTCAAAAAGAAGCAGTTTTACAATTAGACCGCAAGCTAGGATTCTTTGAATACGAAAACTTAAAACGCTCTAATAAAATCTCTGCTTATGTTTCTATCATCCGCGGCTGCAATAATTTTTGTTCATATTGCGTTGTGCCTTATACCAGAGGCAGGGAAATCTCCCGTGATTTCACAAAAACCGTAGAAGAGTGTAAAAAACTTAAAAACCTAGGCTATTTAGAAATTGTGTTGCTGGGCCAAAATGTCAATTCCTATTTCAACCAGGGTAAAAATTTTACCGATCTGCTGTATGCGATTGATAAAATAGGCATACCAAGAGTCCGCTTTTTAACTTCCCATCCCAAAGATATCAGCTATGATCTGATGCAGGCTATCAAAGATCTAAAAAGCGTTTGCGAACATTTGCATCTGCCTCTGCAATCAGGTTCCAGCTGCATTTTAAAAAAAATGAATCGTTGCTATACAAAAGAAAATTACCTGGAAAAAGTCGAAACTTTGAAATCTTTAGTACCCGACATTACTTTAGGAACAGATATCATTGTCGGCTTTCCGACAGAAACCGAAGAAGATTTTTCCGAGACGCTTGAGGTTTTTCAAAAAGTCGGCTTCATAAATGCTTTTTTATACAATTACAGCCCCAGAAAAAACACTCCTGCTTACCGCCTGAAAGATGAAATAACTAAAAACATAAAATCTCAAAGGCTACAAAAAATATTTGCTCTTTTTCATCAAATACAAAAAGCAAACGCTCAAAAACAAATAGGTAAAACTGTGCAAGTCCTCGTAGAACGGCAAAATAAAGAACAAGGTTTTTTAAAAGGTAAAACCAGAGATCTAAAAAAAGTGATTTTCCCAGCCCCGGTTAGATTAATCGGTTCATTTCAAAAAGTAAAATTAGAAAAATTTCAACACCAGACCTTTCTAGGAAAATTAATTAATTAATTAGATATTTCTTTTAACAGTTTTTGATTTTGTTCGTTTTTTTTAATATTGTTTTTATCCTATTTTTTAAAAACCGGACTTTATTTTTTTAGGCATTTATATCACCGCTTCTCAAAATCCCTACAGCATTTTTTTAAATTCTTTTTCAAAAAGGGTTTTAACACCCAATTTTGTAGCTTTGTTATATTTAGATCCAGGATCATCACCAACCAAAACAAAATCAGTTTTTTTGCTCACTGAAGAAGCAATCTTTCCACCTCTTTCTTTAATAACCCTAGAAGCTTCATCCCTAGTAAAATCAGTTAAAGCTCCGGTTAAAACAAAAATTTTACCAAAAAATGTATGGCCTGCTATTTTTTGCTTTTTTTCTGCATGAGGTTTAACCCCTCTATCTAACAGTCTTTTAATTTCTTTGACATTTTCTTTATCTTCAAAATATTCAGCAATACTCTTAGCCACTTTTTCTCCGATGCCTTCTATGGCTAAAAACTCTTTTTCATCCACATCCATAATTTTATCTAAACTGCCAAACTCTTCTGCCAAAAGCTCTGCCGATTCAGCGCCCACATATTTGATTTCCAAAGCTAAAATAAAACGGGCAAGAGAACAATTTTTAGATTTTTCAATGCTATCGAGCAAATTTTTAACTGATTTTTCTTTAAACCCTTCAATTTGAAAAAGCATTTTTTCATCTAAAGCATAAATATCAGAAGGGCGGCTAATCAGATTTTTCTCAATCAGTTTGCCTATAACCTTTGGACCTAAATGATCAATATCCATAGCCGGCTTAGAAACAAAAAAAACTAAATTGCGATGCTGGCGCCCTGAGCATTTACTGTTAGGACATCTGACAGCGACTTCTCCTTTGAGATGAATCGTCTTTGTTCCGCAAACCGGACATTTCTCAGGCATCTGCCAAATCCTGGAATTTGCAGGCCTTTTTTTCTTATCAACTTCTAATACTTTAGGAATAACATCGCCGCCTTTTTCAATCATCACCGTATCTTTTATCCGGATATCTTTACGTTGAATCTCGTCTTGATTATGCAAAGTCGCTCTGGAAATAGTAGAACCGGCAAGAGATACAGGCTCTAGCTCTGCAACTGGCGTTAAAACTCCAGTTCTACCCACTTGTACTATAATATCTTCAATCTTTGTCCTAGCTTGTTCTGGAGCAAATTTATAGGCCACAGCAAATCTGGGTTTTTTTCCAGTAACTCCTAATCTGTCATGCAGTTTCAAATCATCTACTTTAATCACAATTCCATCAATTTCAAACGGCAGCTTATCCCGTTTGGCTTGCACTTTATCAGCAAATTTTAAAATTCCCGATAAATCATAGGCTTTAACCAAAAAATCTTCAGAACTAGTCGGAATTTTCATTTCTTTTAAAAAATGGTGCAGTTCATATTGAGTATCCACATATTTTTCCGCATGGGCAATGCCATAGCAAACAATATCCAGTTTTCTTTTGGCTACCTCTTGAGAATCCAAAAGTTTTAAAGAACCGGCTGCTGCATTGCGCGGATTAGCCCAAACATCCTCTCCGGCTTCCTCTCTTTGCTGATTAAGCTCTAAAAAATTTTGTTTGCTTAAAAAAACTTCCCCTCTGACTTCTAGAACATCAGGACATTTTCCCGACAATTTTAGAGGAAGAGATTTGATAGTCCTAATATTCCCAGTAATATCATCGCCTATTTTACCGCTGCCCCTGGTTAGCGCTCTTTTTAACATACCTTTATCATAACGCAAAGAAACTGCCGTACCATCCATTTTCAGTTCCAAACAATAAGCAATCCCTTGTTTACCCAAAAGCTTTTCTACTCTTTTTAAAAAGTCTTCTACTTCTTTTTCAGAATAAGTATTGGCCAAAGAAAGCATTTGCGTTTCATGTTTGTCCTGTTTAAAACCTTTGGACGTTTTTTCCCCCACTTTTTGAGTAGGCGTATCTTTGACCATCCATTCAGGATGTTCTTTTTCTGCTTTTTCTACTGCTTTTACTAAAAGATCATATTCATAATCAGAAATTTCGGGTTTATTTTTCTGATAATAAAGCTCATCATGTTTTTTTATTTCCTCGATTTGCTTTAGGTAATCTTTTTTGCTTTGAATTTTTTTTAACATGGCTGAAAAAGCCTCCTATAGAACAACCTTAAAGAGCTAATCCTATTACAAATATTTGTTCTTGTGAATATATACAAAACAAAAAAAATTCCAAAACAGTTTTATTTTTGAAACCGGTCAAAATAATAAAGTTTAGATTTCTCAATAAAAATAAAGCTGTTTTGATTTAGTATTTTACCTTTTCTCTGTCCCTGTCTTAGCAAACGAAACGATTTTAAGGGTTTTTGCAATCTCAGCTGCAGTCTTCCCGATTTTTCTGCTTTTAAAACCATTTTTTTCAAAAGTTTTTTGCTCCATTCGATATCCAGAAGCCCAAATTGGGTTTGAATATTTATAAACCGGCCAGCAAAAAAATTAGAAACTGGTAAAATTTTAAAAAGGTTAAGCTCTTCCTGAAAAAACAAAGACCTAATCAAAATTGCGCCATAACTTAAAATCCAAGAAACATCCATTGCAGATGTTTGTATTTTTTTATCATGAGCATTATTTGGTTTTTGAATGTTGTCCGTATGCACGTTAGCCATTTGCATATCAGAAATATTATTACAATTTGGGGATAAAAAATTGTTTTCGGTCTCTAAAATACCCTGATGCTTAGCATCAAACAGACAAGGCATGAAAATCCCCTGAAAGCCGGTTTTAAAAAGCCAAAGCAAAAATTTCTCAGCCTGTTGTTTATCCTGATTTGAAATGGCAATTTCTATAGCTTGCAAAAGCTTTAAGGTTCCTACAGGTTTGATTTTTTTTAAATCCAATTTATGTAAATTTTTCCTGCCAGGCATCATTTTACCAAGCCAAAACCAAAGAGGCAAAATTTCTGTAAGATCGGATCTTTTTTGCAACATCTCCATCTGCTGTTTCTTATGACTGCCTAACGACAAAAGCTCAAAATTTTCCTTGGGTAACAAACAAAACTCTGTTTCTTTCAAAGCAAACGGAAGTTCTAGTTTTTGCAAGGCTGCAACTTTCCTGCCTTTTTCCCTTTCAAAAACAACTTCCGAAACAGTTTTCGGAGCTTTTAACCAAAGCCAGCCAATATGTCCGATTTGTGTTTTTTTAGGTTTGTTTTTCTTAATATTGTCTAAAAATAGCTGATATTTAAAAAAATCTTTTTTAATAAATCCAGTAACTTGTACCAGACCTTTTTTCAAATCTTGCAAAACCGTAAAATCTTTGACTTCACCCTTTAACCTTAAATCAATAGACAAAAGCAGTTTTTGCTTTTTAAAATTATAAAACTCTAAACGGGTAGCAAAAATCTTAGCTTTAATCAAAGTCAAAGGAATCAAAAGCTCACAACCTGAATCATGGGAAAAAACAGTTAAATTTTGCTTAGCTTTTATTTTTTTCATAAAATATTTTTCTTCACTTATGTTTATCTTACAGCCACACACACACTTTTCTTGAAAAATTTAAAAAAAATATTAAAATATTTTTCTACCTATCAAATATTTTTCATTATTTTGCACTATTTTAGTTTTAATCAGCTGATTTTTTTCTGCTTTAGCTAAAAGTTTTACTTTTAAAAAATGCTCGTTATAGCCAAAGTCTTTTTGTTCTTCCACTAAAACCTGACAGCATTTATTAATAAAAGCCGTTTTTTGCAGATTAGCTGTTTTTTCAGCTATCTGTTTAGCAATCTTTACTCTGCGTTTAATTTCTTGCATTCCAACAAAATCTTTTGCTTTCGCTGCTAAAGTTTTTGGCCTTACGCTAAACGGAAAAATATGGACTTTGACAAAACCTACTTGTTCTATTATCTGCATACTTTTTTGAAAATCATCTTCTGTCTCTGAAGGAAAGCCTACTATTAAATCAGTTGTAAACGCAAAATTTTTCAAAGATGTTTTTAAGCTTTGCACTTTTTGCCAGAAAAATTCTGCCGTATAGTTCCGTCTCATTTTTTTTAAAACTCTATTAGAACCCGACTGCAAAGACAAATGCAAAGAAGGCATTAACTTAGAATTGTGTAAAAGCTCATTGATTAGCTTTTCTGACAAATCATTCGGTCCAATAGAGGAAAGCCTAAGTCTTTGTAAATTTGGAATCAAAGCCGCCGCTTTGATCAAATCAGCCAAATCCTTTTTATTTTTTAAATCTTTATAATCTCCCAGGTCAATACCGGTTAAGACAATCTCTTTAAACCCATGATCTACAAAAGAGCTTATTTCAGCTATCACCCTCTTAAAATCTCTGGAAACAGACCGGCCTCGAATATGTGGAATAATGCAATAAGAACAAAATTGGTTGCAGCCGTCCTGCACTTTAACAAAAGCCCGTGTATGATTAGAAAATTGCTTTAAGATAGTAAAAGATTTTTGAAGACTTTGAGGAAAAATTTCTTTTATAATCTGCTCTTTTTTTGTCTGCGGCACTATTTGCAGATTGATTTGGTTTGATTTTTTTAAATTTAACAAACTGCTTATTTTCTCAAATACCTGTTTATCGCTTTGAGCGGCACAGCCTGTTATTACTATTTTACCACTGTCAGCACAAATACCTTTTCTTAAAACAGACTTTAATTGGTAAACAGATTTTTTAACGGCGCTTTTTGTTACAGAGCAAGTATTAATAATAATCAGATCAGCCTTTTCAGAAAAACCGGCTTTTTCCCAGCCCAGCATTTTCAACCCAGCCTGAATCTTTTCAGACTCATATTGATTAACCCGGCAGCCTAAAGTAACAATTTTAAATTTTTTATTCATAAATCCATAGATAAAAAAAACAATTATATTCCAATTTATTCAAAAAAGTAAAATAAGTTTCAAAAAATAAAAGATTCATGGTATTTTAAAAGGAAGGATTTTTTTAATTTTTAATTAAAGGTTATTTTTATGGAAGTAAAAGATTTAAGTTTAGGATCTACAGCTTTAGCACTATTTTTATTGATGAGCTCCATCGCTTTAATTCCTCTTTATTTGTCTCAAATTGCACCTTTTGATAGTAAAAGACAAAAAATTATCGTTCTGCGAGAAACCTTTTTTTCCCTAATCATTCTGATTATCTTTATTTTCTTCGGACGCCAAGTACTCAATGCCATTGGCATTGCAGAATACGTCATCGGCATTGCCGGCGGTTTTTTACTTATTATTATTTCTTTAAACATGATTTTCCCTCATATGGGCGGTGGCGGCAAAGCCGGAATACCTAAACACGAGCCTTTTATTGTACCATTAGCAATTCCTGGCATGGCAGGCCCCGGCAGCATTGCCGCAGTCATGGTATATGCCAAACTGCAAGGGCTGATGATGACTTCTTTAGCCTTGCTTATTGCCTGGGTTCCTTCGGTAATTATTTTGCTAATGGCCAAAAAAATCAAAGACTATATGGGCGAAAGAGGCCTGCAAGCTTTAGAGCGTTTGGGCGGTATGATCATTATTTTGATCGGCATCCAAATGATTTCAGGCGGAATCGTTGATTTGGTTAAAATAAATTTTAGATAATTTTTTTTAACATTGTAAAAATTAAAGCATTTAAATTTGTTAATAAAAAATAGTGTTTAAAGCAAAAGCCCGTTAAAAGCGGGCTTTTTTTTTATTAAAAAGTAAATTTTTCAAAAATATTGGAGATATTTGGTCTTTATTTTCTAATAAATTTTACAGTTTTAAAACAAAAAAGCTGCTTTTCTAAAAAAAACGGAATATCTGCTTCTATAAAGATGTCATTGCCTTTATATTGTTTAGACAGGATTTTACCATAACGCATTAATAGAGATGCTAATTTATATTGACTTTGAGGAATTTTCAAACAGACTTTTTTTCTTAAAGCTGAAATTTGCTTTGTCATAAGTTTTAAAAGCCTCTCAAAACCGGTTTTTTGCAAAGCAGAAAGCTCTACTGTCAAAGGATAGGTAATTTTAAAATTGAAAATCTTTCTATGATCATTGACCTGATCTACTTTGTTTAAAACTGTAATGATCGGTTTATTTTGCAAGTTAAGCTCTTTAATCACGTTTAAAGAACTTTCGGCCTGCTTCTTAGCTTCCGGATGCGAAACATCGATCAAATGCAAAAACACGTCAGCAAAAGACAACTCTTCTAAAGTAGAGCGAAAAGAAGCAACTAAAGTATGCGGCAGTTTACGAATGAAACCAACGGTATCGGCTAAAAGTATCTCCTGGCCGCTAGCCATACTATATTTTCTTACAGTAGTATCTAGCGTAGCAAACAGTTTATCTTCTATTAAAACTTTGGCATTAGTCAAAGCATTTAAAAGAGTGGATTTCCCTGCATTTGTATAACCGACGATAGCAAACATCGGCAAATTTTGCTTTTGTCTTTGTCTTCTTTGAATTTCCCGATGGTTTTTTACTTCATCGATTTTCTTTTGCAGCTCAACTATTTTAGTTTTAATAATGCGCCTGTCAATCTCGATTTGTCTTTCCCCTTCTCCTTTTAAATAGCCGCCGCTGCCGCCGCCGCCAATTTTTTGACGGGACAGATGCGTCCACATTCTTTTAAGACGAGGTAACTGATATTTATACTGAGCCAGCTTCACCTGGATTTTAGCTTCTTTAGTCCTAGCTCTTTGAGCAAAAACATCCAAAATCAGCTCAGTACGGTCAATAACGGGCAACTTTAATTTTTTTTCCAAATTACGCTGCTGATGAGCTGAGAGCTCATCGTCAAAAATAAAAATATCCAGATCTTCTTTTTCAGCTAAAGCCGCTAATTCTGCAACTTTACCCTTACCTATGTAGGTGGCGGAATCAATTTTTTTTAAAGAACAGACCAAAACATGAACAGGCTCAAAACCTGCTGTTAAGCTTAAATTTTTCAATTCTGATAAATTTTCCCAGCATTGGAGTTTCTTTTTAGGAAAAAGAAAAGAACCGATTAAAATTGCTTTTTTATGTTCTATCATATTTAAATTCAATTTGCAGTCCGTCAAAAGCTAAAAACACATTTGGCGGTAATTTTTGCTCAACTTTTTTATGATCTACTTCATGGGCCAAATGAGTCAAATAGACTTTCTCAGGCTGCACTTTTTTAATAAAAGCCAAAGCTTTTTTAAAATTAAAATGCACAGGAGAAAAATTTTCCCTAAGAGCACTTAAAATTAAAGTTTTAACGCCTTTTAAAGTTTTAATCAGTTTCGGACTATATTCTGAAATATCTGTGATATAGGCCAAATCACCAAAACGATAGCCGGTAACTTTCATGTTCTTTTGAAAATAAGAAAAATATTCAACTTCCAGGTTTTGAAAATAAGTAAAACCAAAAGTTTTTTTTAAAACCTGAAAATCAAACTCTACACTTAAAGAGGTTTTATGCTCTTTTTTCTTAAACAGATATCCGTAGCGTTTTTTCAATTCTCGATAAGAACTTTCAGAAAGCAAACAGTCTATAGGTTTTCTATCATCTAAATAATAAATTCTTAAATCATCCAGCCCGCCAATATGATCATAATGGACATGGGTTAATATCAGACCATGCAGATGATTAATCCGATGTTTCAGAGCCATCCCGCGAAAATCCGGGGCTACATCAATTAAAATTCTTTTGCCGGAGATTTTTAATAAGGCAGAGGGCCTGAGTCTTTTATTTTTCTTAAACTTTGATTTACATACAGCGCAGTTACAGCCAATTTGAGGAATCCCGGTAGATGCTCCTGTTCCTAAAAAAAGTAACTGGGCTTTCATTTTAAGTCCTGACTTATAAAACTTTCAAACTGCTAAAAAGCTTTTTTTGTAATTATCCCTTTCTAAGCAAGTTATAACTCTCGGAGGCAAAATTAAAAAAGAAAATAATGGCAAAACTGATAAAAAAACAAAACGGCAACATGATAAAAAACCATTTAATTGTAACCATTAACAAATCAAGGCTTAGAGAATAATGCAAATTTGTAATATAAGCTGCCAAGATTAAAAGAGCGACAATAACTAACAAAGGCAAAATGGCAAGGATAAAAAGCATGGCCGAACGGAAAATATTTTCTTTAGTCACCTCTCTGATTTTTTTAAAGACAATCAGTTTTTCTTTTTCCTGAAAAGCAATTACAGGTGTGGCATAAAACAAAAGGGTAAAAGAAAAAATAACCAAAAATATGGAAGCCAACGTAATCAAAAAAGGAGCAATCGATAAAAATACGCCCATATATTGTCCGATTGTCGGGATTTCCTTTAAAAGCATAAACACACCTTCAAAAGCCCAAAGCAAAAGATAGACCAGGATAGGAGGCAAAGACAAATAAATAGTACCGATAATCAAATCTAAAGACTTACTAAAAATCTCCTTTACATGAAAAGTCAGACTTTTCACCTCATGATAATAAATCCTACAAAGCAAAGTTCCTAAAGCCAGCAAGATCCCGGCGCAGAGAAAAATCGGCAAAAAGATCATGGAAAGAGCAATCCAACTAATCGAACCCAAAGCTAAAGCCCGGCAAAAAACTACTAAAATTCCGCAAAGAATCAAAACTGGAAAAACCATCCAGAACTTTTTTTTAGAAAAAGTGTAATGCAAAGCCCGGTTAAAACAAAATTCCAAATCTTTTAAACTCATAATTCACCATCTTTTGCATAATTTTTGTTTCTAGCGTAACGCTTAGTTACATAAGCTTTAATAATTTTTTCCTTTTTCAAAGGACGATCTTTATTATCAACAGATACATTTTCTATTTTTTCAACAGCGCCCATGCCTCTTAAGACAACGCCAAAAATTGTATATTTACCATTTAACCAAGGAGAGGGCCTGGTAGTAATAAAAAACTGCGAACCATTGGTATCAGGCCCGCTGTTAGCCATAGCCACCAATCCTGCTTTATGAAATTTTACATGGGAATTAATTTCATTTTTAAACGGTTTTCCCCAAATGGATTTTCCGCCTTTGCCAGTACCTGTAGGATCGCCTGTTTGAATCATAAAATCTTTAACTACACGATGAAATAAAACACCATCATAATATCCTTTTTCCACTAATCTTTCAAAGTTCTCACAAGCTAAAGGGGCTATATCAGGCCAGAGCAAAATATCAATCCGACCTTTTGTAGTTTTCAAAACGACAACTGTTTTCTTGCCAAGACTTTTTTCTAATTGGCTGTCATTTTGGCCGATTAAAACAGTCTTAGTAGAAAATGTATTCATGGCCTGAGCGGAAATTGCCGAAATAAATAAAAAAACAAAACAAAAACCAAACCAGCTATTTTTCAATTCAATTTTCAAATTATTTATAAACATGATAAACTTAATACCTCCCGTTACTGTTTTTCGGGCATTTTCTAGTTTTTTGTTTGTTATTTTAACAAATGTGCAACTGCATCCCTTTCTAATATCAGTTCTTTTTCCGAAATTTTTATTTTTTCTTCTAAAAAACTATTAATTTTTAAGTTCGTCACAATTTTCCAGCTTAAATTGCGGTCGGTTTTAATGGGAAAAGAAAAAATCAGATCCTCTTCAATGCCATATGGATTATGATCCGATAAAACAGAGGAAGAATAAAAATTATTTTTTTCAGTAAGACTTAAAATAGAATTAATCCCATCCAAAATAGCCTGGGTTGCAGAAGCTGCCGACGATTTTTTCCGCATTTTAATAATCTCAGCTCCTCTTTGCTGAATAATTTGCAAAAACTCGTTTTCCAGCCATTTTGTATCTGTAATTTTTTGTAAAAGAGGCTTTCCATCAATTTCAGCATTAAAACAATCAACTACCAAAGTATTAGAATGATTTCCCCAAACCGCAACTTTTTTAACTTTTTCAAAGTCAACTTGAGCTTTTTCAGACAGCTGAAAAACCGCCCTGTTTTGATCCAGTCTAGTCATAGCATGAAAATTATTCCTACACAAATTCGGCGCATGATGAAGAGCTATTAAGCAATTGGTATTACAAGGATTGCCGACTACAAAAACTAAGGCATTTTGTTTGCCAACACAATTTAAAGCATGTCCCTGCATTCGAAAAAAAGCAGCGTTGTCCTGAATTAAATCTTTTCTCTGCATTCCAGGACCCCTAGGCTTGGCTCCTACTAAAATAGCAATATCTACCCCTTCAAAAACTGTTTCTAAATTAGAACTGATAACAATCTTTTTCAAAAGCGGATAACAGCTATCCTCTAATTCCATGGCAACTCCCTTTAAAAGCGAGCTGACATTTTCTTCAATATCATGCATGCAAAGTTCGATTGGCTGATCTTTTCCCAGCAGATCTCCTGCAGCGATTCTAAAAAGCAAGCTATAGCCTATCTGCCCTCCCCCGCCGGTTACTGCAATCCTTTTAACTTCCTTCATAAAAACCGACAGCATGGAAACCAACTTCTTTCAATGTTGGAAGAAATGCTGCCCCTCCGTTAATTGTTAAAAAATTAGGGCAGAAACAATAAAGATATGCAAAAGCATAAAGTTCTGTCCCGCCTCCCTCTGCGGTTAAAGTCGCATCGAGATTGTTGGAAAGCATTTTTAAGCTGGCAGCACAGCCTTTACCCCTCACGACATTTAACCGCCAACCACAGAGCTTGGAACTTGCGAACAGCCACCGGCTAAAACATTCCAAGGTGTGTATGTAATCTCTTCTAACCAACTGCTGCATAAAGTTTCCTTTGTGCTCCCTAATCAACCAGTTTCCCTTGTTCCTCACGGCTCAAGCCTCTCCCTTTAGGGAGGGGTGATTGACTAAAGCAATTTAACTTACCTTATAATAAAAATAAAATAATGCTCTAAAAGAGAAAATTTTTGAAGTAAAAAATAAACCGGATCAGATTAGATCATCGGCAATTTTTTCTCGAAAGTCCGCCATTAATCTGACCATGAAATGCAGGTTATGGACCGTAGCCAGCATATAAGCCGTCAGTTCAGAGGCCTTAAATAAATGATTCAAATAAGCCCTGGAATAATTTTGACAGACATAGCAGGAGCAGTCTTGTTCCAAAGGTCTGAAATCTAACGCGTATGCCGTTCTAGAAATTTTTAATATTTTTCTTTTCGTTAAAATCATGCCATGTCGCGCTGCGCGTGTCGGGTAAGAACTATCAAAAGTATCAATACCCAAAGGAATTGATCTGGTCAAAGACTCCAAATCTCCAATCCCCAAAAGATGATTAGGTTTGTTCTTCGGTAAAAAAGGCAATGTAAAAGAAAGCATTTCCACCATTTCGTCTTTATTTTTACCAACAGAACCTCCTATAGCAAAACCATCAAAAGGCAGTTTTTCTAAATAATTACAGCTTTTTTTTCTCAAATCTTTATTAATGCCTCCATGAATTACAGCATACATAGCCTGATTTTTAACATTTTTTAAATGGGCTTCTAAAGATCTTTTTTCCCAGCGATGGGTTCTCTCTAAAGATTCTTCCAATTTCCGATAGTCCAAATGATATGGGGGCAATTCATCGAAGGGAATAATAATGTCGGCGCCCAACTTTTTTTGGGCTGCAATAGAACTTTCAGGAGACAGTAAAATTTTGCTTCCATCTCGATAAGAGCGAAATAAAACACCGTCTTCTGATATTTTTAAAACTAAGCGATCCAATTTTTTCTGACCTTTACTTTTGAGCTCTTCCGCTACAGAGCCGTAGGCCAAGGAAAATACCTGGAATCCTCCTGAATCGGTGATAATCGGCTGTTTTCTTTGCATAAACTTATGCAAACCGCCGGCGCTTGCTACTACTTCCGCTCCTGGCTGCAGCAGCAAATGGTAGGTATTGCAAAACATCAGCTGAAGGCCGATCTTTTTCACCATTTCGCTGTCTAAAGCTTTAATTGTACCATTAGTTCCAACAGCTACAAAATTAGGAGTATCAATAATTCCATGAGGAGTATGGATTCTGCCAATGCGGGCTTTAGATTTTTGAGACTGGTGCAAAATTTCAAATTTCATACTGACCTTGCAAAGGTTTAATTGGTTTTAAAAACGCAATTATTAAAGACGAGGTCAGAATCGAAAAATATTTAATAACAAGAGCAAATAATATGACGTGAGAAATCTTTTCTAGCTGCCCATATAAAGCCAATAAACTAAACAAAACAGTATCTATAGATTGGGAGACAATGCTAGCTCCTCCCAAACGCAAAAAGAAACTTTTGGCACATTTTTTTTTCAAAAAAGCAAAAACTTCCAGATCTACTTTCTGAACTATTAAAAAAACCAGCACGGAAAAAACAGCTAGCCTGGGCATAAGTTTTAAAATCGTGCTATAAGCTGAAGCTGCAAAATCTGCCGGACTTGGCAGATAATACAAATGCAGCTGCGACATCACTGTAAATAAAGTCATAGCAAAAAAAGCTAAAAAAACCGCTTTTTTTGCTTCCTTTTTACCAAAATATTCTTGCAACAGGTTTAAAGCTAAAATAGCTCCCACGACATAAACATCAGAAGCCGTCAAGCTCAGACCAAACAAAGAAATTTGTTTGAGTACGAAAATATTCGCTAATAAAGATTCTAAAACAAAAAAAATCATAAGTGTTTTTTTACCAAATCTTAAAGCGCCTAGTAAAAAAACCAGATTTACCAATAAATGACTGCCAAAAATCAACTCATTCATAAAAAAGCTTCAAATAAATTAATAAAATAAAAATAACAATTCTATATAATAATTACTGATGCATTAAATACATAGGAATTAAACTAATACGACATCACAAACAATAAAGAACTTAATAATACACTATTAATATTACACTTTCAATATTCAATAAAAGACTGGAAAAAAACACCTTTTTTAGAAATGTCTATTATTCCATAAACCATAGAGTCTAAAACTAGCATATATTTACCAGGCACCAGCTTGGGAAGGGAAACCCCTTTAAAAAATTCCAATACGCCTCGAAAGGAACCGATTACTGAAGACGTTGGCGCTGAATAATCTATTTCCAGTTTTGCAGAAATCAACCCTTTTTCACCATTCATCGGCAATTTTAATTTCAAATATACCACTTGCAAATAACGAGCCGTAGAATACATTTTTTCACTTTTTAGATTTATGGCAAAAGATTTTTCACTGTCCTGAACACAGACATGATAAAAATCCCCTTCTACAGCAGCCAAATAAACATAAGGAATAAATATGAATACTAAAAACCAAAAAAAACTTTTTTTTAAAATTTTTACTTTACGAAAAATATTTACAAACCCGACCATTTTTCTCACTGCTTTTTAAAAAAATACCTTTACAGGCTACTTCAACAGACTAAAAAAGACTAGTTTTTTATCTTTTTTTTTATTAAAAAATTATTTTTAATCTAATAATCATTTTCTATTCACTCAGCCGCTTTTTCTATTTATCCAATACATCGACAAACTTAAAAGATTGCCAATCTTATTATTTCAAGGTATAATATATGAAAATTTTGAACCTAAAAATACATTTTTTAAAAAATTTATATTTTTAGAATGATACAATAACTTAAAGCCTAAAACCCAAAATAAAACTAAGGATGTAATTTATGTTTTTAGTAGTTTTTCTTTTTGCTATGTGGTCTTCTGTTTTTGCTATCAGCAAAATGACTTTGGCTTATTCGACTCCTGTTTTTTTAACTGCTGTTCGTATGTTAATTGCAGCTTTTATTATTTTGGGCTATCTCATATTTAAGAAAAAACCCCTAAAGCTAAATAAAAAACAGCTGACAGCTGTTTTAATCTTAGGCTTTTTAAACATTTATCTAGTTAATATTTTAGAATTTTGGGGACTGAAATATTTAAGCGCCTCCAAAACTTGTTTTATATATAGTTTGTCGCCCTTTTTTGCTGCTTTTTTTTCCTACATACACTTTAAAGAAAAAATGACCCCCAAAAAATGGCTCGGCATGTTCGTTGGATTTTGCGGCATTTTACCTGCTTTATACATGCAATCGAAAAACGAATTTTTAAGCGGCAATTTTTTTTCAGTTTCTTTAGCAGAACTATCTGTTGTAGGAGCCGCTCTTTTTGCCGTTTATAGCTGGATTTTACTGCGTATTCTAGTCAAGGACCACCACTTGTCACCGCTTAATGCCAATGGATCAAGCATGCTTTTTGGCGGGGCTTTGGCTTTAATTCATTCTTTTTTTATAGACACTTGGCAACCCGTCCCTGTCGCAACAGGCCATATTGCTCCTTTTCTAGCAGGCACCTTAGTTATTATTAGCATCTCCAATATCTTAGGTTACAACCTTTATGGCTACCTGCTTAAAAAATTTACCGCTACATTTATGTCTTTCATGGGACTGCTTTCCCCTTTTTTTGCATCCCTAAGCAGTTGGCTAATTCTAGGCGAAAAACCATCTTTAATTATTCTGGGTTCAACATGCATAGTAATCCTAGGACTCTGGATCCATTATCAAGAAGAACTCAAACAAGGATATATTGTTAAAAAGAAAGAAAAAGCAGCTGCTTAAATGTTAATAATTTTCATTAAGCCATTATGAATGCTGCTGTAATAAAGCTCGCAATTTTTCCTGTGCAGCCTAGAGTTATCTTTTTTCTAATTAAATGAATTTACAAATGGTGCGGTTACCAAGACTTGAACTTGGGACCTCGACATTATCAGTGTCGCGCTCTAACCAACTGAGCTATAACCGCATTGAGAATTTTAATTTTGGAGGCTAAGAGATTCGAACTCTTGACCTTCTGAATGCAAATCAGACGCTCTACCAACTAAGCTAAGCCCCCTCAATCTAATAATAATAACTATAATTTATTTTTTATATCTGGAAAAAAGGATAACAAAAGACCCTAATTCCTCTCTAGCTAATTTTTTAAAGATTGTTAAAAAAAACACAAAACAGAAATTTAAAATGAATAATTTTAAGATAAATTTAAGGGAAACTAACTATCGTTTTCAAGGGAAAATGGTCTGAAAGCAACAGGATATCGCAACCGTTTTTTTTATTTTGGCGATCTAAAACCTGAGTAAACAAAAAAGCAGAGTCTTGCTTAGCGCTTAAAATAGCATAGTCCAGAGTAAGATTTATTTTTTTCTTAGCTTCAAAATCACTGTCCAATACTCCGCTATAAGTAGATCTGGCTTTTTTGCTCTTTTGTAAAAGAAAGTTTTGAAACTGGGAAATCTCTTCTAAAGATTTATATTCTTCAGGGGTCATATTAAAATCACCGACTAACAGCACTGGAGTATCTTTATCTTTTTCTATTTCAGTTAAAATAGCTTTAAGCTGCTCTTTTCTAATCTTCTGATCTATTTTTGGAGGATTCAGATCATTTGTAGAATGCTGCAGATGAGTTACAAATATATGAGCAGTTTTCTGCCGGCCGGTCCAAATTTCAAAATCAAAAAATCCCTTATTTACAAAAAATGACTCTAAATCATTTTTAGAATTTTTATGAGATGTAAAATGAGCGTTTTTTACAGGATATTTACTAGCGACAAAAAGTCCGGAGTTGACCTTCAAGCTTTTTTTTCCAATATCATAATAAAAATACTTATACCCCCCCGCTTTTAAAAAATCAGTTAAAGCAACAGCAGAATTATAATCATAGACTTCCTGCAAACAGACGATATCCGCATTTTCCTCTAAAATAGTCTTAGCAACTTGATTTACTCGATTTTGCCAAGGCTCTATTTGATCTTGCCAGGCTTTAGCAAAAGAAGGTTGAAAACAAATGTTCCAGGAAAGTACGGACAGATGCTTTTTAACCACCGGTTTGATTTTTTGAGATAAATCAATGTCCTGATTTTGAACAGAAACTTCTTTTTTTGCATAAATTTTTGGTTCTAAAGAACTTATATTTTTAGGAAAAACGCTTGTAAATAATAAAGCCAAAACTAAGCTACTAACAACCAAAGATTTCCTCAAAGACCTTAAAGTTATATTAAGCCCTTTTTTGAGAGAAGCTTGTAATAAAGAAGCTAACTTAAAATAATATTCTATAAAAAACCCTTCTTTTTTATGCATAAAAAATAGTCACATTAATTATTATAGTATATATAATAACATTTTTTTTAATTAAAATCAGCAAATCAATTTTTATACATAAACTTAATTGTTATTTATAAGTTGCTTGTTATAAGCAGCTTATTTACAGGGGGATATTTTTAACAACATAAACAACTAGTGTTTAGCAGTTTAAATATTAATTTAAATTATTAAGTAATAGTAATAAAATACAAAAAAAAGAATAGATATGTTCAAAGAACCGCCTAAAGGGGGCAGGTTTTATGGCGCGTTTGATAAAAGACGTATCAGAATAACTCTCTGTTATACAATATAAAACAGAAATTAAATTTTTTAACAAAAACATCCTTTCCCCCTTTAAACTCAAAAAAGTTCGTACATATCAAAAAATTAAATCAAATTTTGGGAAATTTATAAGATTATTTTTTTAAAAGCTGTTTTAAAGTTTTATCATCAATCCACGAGCTGCCTATAAATGTCTTATAGTTATCACTAGTATTTTCAGTCTGATTTATGCCGACAGCTGTTTTTTCAATGCCATGAAAATCAGAACCGCCGGTAATTAACAAGTTTTTTTTCTTAGCAATTTGCAGCCATTTTTCTTCTTCGAAACTAGGCAGTCTGCCATAAAAAACTTCTATTCCATCAAAAGACAGATCTAAAAGCTTGAGCACCTGTTTTTTATTTTTGATTTGATGGGGATGAGCCAAAACGGCTTTGCCCTGGGCTTTATGAATTTGTTCAATCACTGCTTCAGTTTTCAATTTATTAGCTGCAACATAGCAGCTAGCGCCTTCTTTCAAAAAAAGATCAAAAGCTTTCTGAAAATTTTTAGCTTTTTTCTTAGCAACTATTAACTTGGCAATTTGAGGCCTGCCCTTACAAACTTTTTTACCATCGACATAAAGTTCTTTTTCTTCGATGTATATCTGATACTTTTTAAGCTTTTCCAAAATTTTTAAATTACGTTCATATCTAATCTTCTGCAAATTACGAATAAACTTTAAAAAAGAAATGGAAGAGAGCTTAAAATCATAGCCTAAAACATGTATACTTTTTCCTTCATGTTCAGAAGACATCTCTATACCCGTTATAATTTCCAGCTTCAATTGTTTAGCTAAAGCAAAAAAACATTCAGTATAAGCAGCAAAAATATCATGATCGGTAATAGAAAGGCCCGCCAGGCCTTTTTCTTTAGCTGAATATAAAATTTCAGAAGGGCTCAAAATACCATCCGAGCATGTGCTATGAATATGCAAATCATAGCATTTTAACAAATTCTCATACGCATTACCTGATCTTGAAATCAAACTTATTTTCTCCTTTTTTTTAAACCGTCTTTAGGTACGTAAACAAGCTCTTCTTTAAGTTGAATTTTATATTTTTGAAAAATTACCTTTTTAATATGGCCAATCAGATTCAACATATCTTGTGAACTGGCTTGATCTTGATTAATAATAAAATTAGCATGCAAATCAGAAATTTTCGCTCCTCCCATCTGAATTTTTTTTAAACCTGCTTTTTCAATCAAATAAGCTGCAGCAAAATTCTGAGGGTTTCGGAAAACCGAACCTGCATTTTTAGTACTTAATGGCTGAGTTTTCTGCCGTTTTTCTAAAAACTGTAAAGCTAAAGATGGTTGAAACAGAGCTTTTTTCAACAGCAGCTTCACAGAAGCTATAAAACCTTGTAATTTTTGCAAAGAGCTAAATCTATAATCGAATACCAGCTCTTTTTTGCTAAAAACCTTTTCTGTGCCATCTGCAAAAACAACTTCAACTTCTTCTAAAACATCCGCCATAGAAAAACCAAAAGCCCCTGCATTCATATAAACCGCTCCGCCTAAAGATGCCGGTATGCCCAAAGTAAAATCCAAATCGGAAAAATTGGATTTTCTGGCTTCCTGCACTAATTTATACAGACTGCAGCCACTTCCGGCCTGCAAAGCAAGGGAATTACCCATCTGCTGATTAATTATCTTAATAAAATCAATCCTATTCAAAATAACCAGCCCTGAAAAGCCTGCATCATCAAAAAAGACATTGGACCCTCTGCCTAAAAGAAAAAAAGGCAGTTTGTTTTTGCGGACAAAGAAAAAAGCCTCTTTTAGCTCATTTTTAGTTTGGACTTCAGTAAAAAAAGCAGCTTTACCTCCAATGCCCAAAGTAGTAAAGTTTTTTAAGTCTTTTGCTGTCTCGATTCGTAATTGCAAAATGTCTGCTCTTAAAATTTATTATTTTTTTATCAGATGCTCCATAAAACCTATTATTTTAGGGACAGGATATAAAGCGCAAAATGTTTTTTTCTTAAAAAGTTGAAATATTTTAAAGTTAAAATTTGCTTTTTTGCGAATATTGGCTTTAAGCCATTTTTGTTTTCTGAAAAATGTATAGGATTCTTTAAAAAATCTTTCAAAAGTAAAACACTATAGTAAAAGTTCAATAACATACGATAACCAAGTATGTTTAAAAAATCAAAAAATCCGGCCTTCGGTATACTGGTCTAAAACCTAGAACGCTGCCGAAATTGCTCGGAGCTAAAAACCAAAAATCCTTCGCCTTTAGAGGAAAAAGATTCAATTACAATTGTACTTTAAAAAAGATTTTTTTTTATTAAAAAAAACAAAACCACAACATATTAAAAATACTGGCTTATTTTTCTAGTTGTTTTTCCTGACATATATGATTTAAAAGCGCCTGAACAAAAGAGGAACTTTTCTCAGAACCGAATTTACGGCAAAGACGTTTAGCTTCTGAAATTGTAATTTTTTTAGAACTCTCTGGCAGGAAAAAAAGTTCGAATAAGGCCAAGCGTAAAACAGTCAGCTCTACTTTAGAAATTCTTTCAATCCGATATTCTGTAGAAAATTTTCTGATTAACTCATCGATAAAGTCTTTACTATCTAAAAGTTTTTTAATTTCATTTTCTGCCTGTTTCACCTGACTACGGGTAGTTTTTAAAAAATCCATCAAACAAACAGTAGCCTGTTTTTCTGAATCCAAATAAAACTCTTTGGAAAACAGAATTTGAAAAAGCAACTCTCTAAATTTACGGCGGGGCAGCGGCATATGTTATTACTAATAAACAATAAAAGTTTTAAAATAAATAAATAATATTTTTAATATTTTATAAAAATTAACCTATTCAACTAGTTAAAACCAGTTAAAGACTTTTACAACTTTTTTCAAAAGATATCATTATAAATGATTTTGACACTATTTCAAAAGCGTTATCTATAGTTTTAAAAATTAATTCCTTAAATCCCACGATCAAAACTCGTAATATTTTTTAAAAAAATATAAATAGCTTGAATAATCTTTTTTAGCTTGTTATTGTCATACACTTAACAAAAAACTTTTTATTTTTTTTTATGCTAGGCATTTTTTTAGATACAGAAACCAATGGACTAGATCCTTTCCGCCACCGGATTTTAGATATTGCTTATCAAATTATTGACCTTAATACAGCTAAAAAGTTCGGCGTCTATGAATCACTAGTGTTCCAACCTGACGAGATCTGGGAAATTTCCAATCCCGACAGCCTGGCAGTAAACGGATTTACCTACAATAATATTAAAAATGGAGTTAAAGAAGAACAGGTTAAAGAAGATATTTTAAAACAGTTTGAAGACTTGAAAATTCATAGAAAAAATGCTGTTTTTATCTGTCAAAATCCGTCTTTCGACCGTATTTTCTTTTCTCAAATTATAGAAAACAAATTGCAAGACCATCTGCTTTGGCCCTATCACTGGCTGGATCTGGCCTCTATGTACTGGGCCATTTATGTAAAAGAGCAAAAACCTATCAACAGCTTTAAAAGTTTTTCTAAGGACATGATTGCAGAAGAGCTAAAACTCCCCCCCGAACAAAAACCCCACCGTGCTATGCGGGGGGCAGAACATCTGATTTTATGCTATGAAAAATTAATCGGTTTCCCAGAAAAAAAAATTTAAGTTTTTTCTAATTTTCTTTTTTGTGCTATATTATTTTATAAAATAATATAAGAATAAATATTTTTATTTTGAAAATAGAAATTTTTTTAAAAAAATTTTATGACATTTTTATAAAAGTCAAACAATCCTATTGATTTAACAAAAATTATTTAACAAAAAAAGTATCTTTATGACTTGGTTCTCTTCTTTTTTTGAAATTGTCATCATTGCTGTTTTGTTAAATTATCTTTTGTCTTTTTTTTGGAATACCAAATCAATTGATCTGGTCTGGGGATTTTTAGCTTTCCTTCTGTTAATGTCCCTGTCCTCTTTATTGGACCTGCCCGTTTTACGCACCATAATGCTGATCTTGGGAAATGCTGCTGTTATAGCTATTATTGTTATTTTCCAGCCAGAATTAAGAGTCGCTCTTTCAAAACTGTCTTTAAAAAGCAGAAAACACAAAAAGCTTTCCGAGTTTGATAAATTTTTAGAGCCTTTGGCCGGCAGCATTTACAAGCTTGCAGAAAAAAGAATCGGCGCTTTAATTGCCATCGAAAATGAAGATTCTTTGGAAGACTATGCTCAAAAGGCAATTCTTTTAAATGCAGATTTTTCATCAGAACTTGTCGAAACCATTTTTAGCCCCACAACTCCCCTACATGATGGAGCTATTATTATTAGAGAACAGATTATTTTAGCAGCAGCTGCCATCTTACCTTTAGTAGACGATACTAATCAGCTAACCAAATCCATGGGAACCAGACACCGGGCGGCTCTTGGTCTTTCCCATACTTCTGATGCTTTGATCATCGTCGTATCCGAAGAAAGCGGCAAAGTATCCATAGCCAGAGATGGAATTATGACCAGAGGCATTAAAATAGATCGGTTTAAAGGCATTATCAGAAGCATTTTCAATCCTCCTAACAAAATACCTTTTACTAAATTTAATTTCCGGGAATGGATCAAACAATGAAAAGTCTTTTAATCAAATTTTTTTTAGAAAACTGGCCGCGCAAACTGGTTTCTTTAATTCTGGCACTGTTTATTTGGTTAATGGTCAGCCAATCCATGACAAGCTCTAAGACTGTACATAATGTACCAGTAAAAGTTATTAACATACCACCTGGTAAAACAATTGAAAAACTAACCGAAAAAAATTTCCTCCCCAAAAAAATTTCTTTGACTTTAACAGGCAATAAAAAAATTCTGGAAGACTTAACTTCTTCTGATGTAGAAGCTGTAGTAGATGCACAAGGCAAAGGCAATGAATGGGTTCCTTCTTTAAGTCCCAGGGATCTGATCTCTTACGACCGCAATTTGGATCTGCAAAAAGCCATTGCCAAAATGACCCATACATCATTTATTATTAAATTATCCAATTTGGCTACTGAAAAAATCCCCCTGTTTGTATCCAGGCCAATTGGGGAGCCGCCTGAAGGCTATCAATTTTTAGATATTTGGCCATACCAACTATACATTACTTTATCAGGGCCTGAAGAAGTTTTAAAAAATCTAAAGGCTAAAGGCCTTAAAATCACTTTCAATTTAAATGAAATTTCTTCTAAAGAAATTGAAACACTAAAGCAACAGGCCAAAGACAGGGACGAAGTATCATACATGATTCCAGACAACTGGAAAAAAATTATTGTGTCTTCTCTTTCTTCCACCCCGTTTGTCATAGATGATCCCAAAGCTAATTTTTTGCGTATCGACTTTGCTAAAAAAGACTTAATTCCTCTGAAACAACCTATTCCCATTGCGCTTTATTTTCCTTTTAATTTCAGTGAAACCTTAAATCCCGACACCTATGCCTTGGCCGTTAATGAATTTGTCTGTGAAAAAAATGGTATTAAAGTTACCTGTCCCGAACTTTTTGTACGCAATACTTCACAACAATTTTTAGATGTAGTTAAAGACAGACTGGAAATTGTGATTATCGTCTCTCCCAAAAACCTGCGTGAAAAACTGCTATGGTCAGTGCAATTTATTTATCCTAAAGAACTGGAAGACAGTTTTGTAGCTAAAATTATAAAAGAAAACAGCGAAACTACCTTAAAAAACGAGACCATCAAGCCAGAACAAAAAGTAGAATATTTGCGCAATCGCTTTAAAAATTATATGAATAACTTTTCTCTTTATACAGAACAGGGACAAAAACTAGACTTAAATATAAAAGTAGATGCTCAGGAAATCATAGTTCAGCAAAACTAAAATGCTTATCTTAAAAAACCAATTCCATACAGATGGCGGGCTGGAAAAACAGGCTTTTGCCATCTGTGAAGCTTTTTTAAAAAAACAAAGCTTTAAAAAATCTTCGGATACTTACCACCAATTTGAATATAACAATAAATCCAGAGCTATTACTATTTTAACTACCCAAGCTGGCAAATCCCCAAAAAACTTAAACCATTCTTCTCTAAGTTTTAAAAATCAAAATATCCATCTCCATCTACTCAAAAAACTGCCAAGATTTGCGCCTCATTTTCTACAACTTATTTATTATAACCGGCAAGTTAAAAGCTATTTAAAAAAACATCCTCATCACTTAATTTTGGGACTGGACAAAAGCACCTATCAAACCCATTTAAGGCTAGGAAACGGAGTGCACCGATTTTTTCTAAAGCAAAGGTTGGAATATGAAAACATTTTAAAAAAACTGCTTTTATTTTTAGATCCCCGCCATTTAACTATTTTACATTTTGAAAAAAAAGCTTTTTTAAATCCCAATTTAAAAAAAATCATCGTCAATTCCAACATGGTCAAAAAACAAATTTGTTCACTATATCCCGAATCTGCTCTTTTCAAAAAAATAAAAGTCATACATAACGGCGTAGAATGGAAAAGCCTACAAAAATTTTTCGAAGATTCTTTTTCCCAAAAAGCTTGTTTCTTAAAAAGTCTAAAACTTCCTGCAAATGCCCATCATTTTTTATTTGTTGGCCATGGATTTAAACGCAAGGGCTTGGATCTTTTATTAAAAGCTTTTTATCTTTTAAAAAAAGAACAAAATCACCAAAACCCAAAAGTTAAAAATAAAACAAAAAATTGGCATCTGTCCATTTTAGGAAAAGACAAAAAACTAAAATCTTATCTAAAATTAACTAAAAAATATCATCTGCAAAAACATGTTTCTTTTTTTGGCAAACAAACTAACACCAAAATTTTTTATGCTCTAGCTGATACTTTTGTTCTGCCTTCTTATTATGATCCGTTTGCCAATACTACTTTAGAAGCCTTAGCTATGGGTATATTTACCATAACTTCTGCTTTTAACGGCGGAAAAGAAATCATCAATAAAAAAAACGGCAGAATCTTAAAACGCATGGATGAAAAGCTGCTTTATCAACTTTTAAAAGAAGCTTTTTTATATCCAAAAACCTTTTCTTCTGCACGAAAAATCCGTGCCAGCATCAAACATTTGGAAATTAATCAGCAATTAGACAAGTTTTTGCAAGAATTGGATTAAAAGCCAATTACCGCTACCGAAAAAAGATGGATTCTTGCCAAAAGCTGCTAAATTAAAAATTTTTATTTACAAATTCAAAGAGAACCTTTAAAAATTTTAAGCAATCTTTAAACAGGAGGTTTTTATGTCTTCATCTATTGAAGCTTGCTCATCTAGTAATATATCATTATTCCTGCCAGCTGAAGTTCAAGATATTACCTTGGATGATCTTTTTGCAGAATTGGAAGAAAAAGAGCCTGATATAAGAATCTTTCAAGACTTTTTGAACCAAGGAGGAGATATTAATGCCCAACATCTTGATGCAGACACCTTACTCAATAGAGCTGTTAAAAAGGGATATCAAGCTATAGTTACATTTTTATTAGAAAAAAATGCAGATTTAACTATAGGCGATAAAGACGGAGATTTACCTTTGCATAATGCAGCTTGGCATTGCCAAAGCACGATTGCTATTTTACTTTTGGATCATGGAGCCGACCCTTCTGTATGTGATAAGCAGCAGTTTACCCCTCTTCACCAAGCAGCGTTCAAAGGGCAAAAAGATCTTGTAAAACGTCTTTTAAAAAACCCCCTGACAGATGTCAATGCCAAAAGCCGCGGCGATTATACAGCGCTGCATGCTACAGCCGTTACTAACAAGTTTGAGATTGCTAAAATGTTAATTGCAAGAGGAGCTAAAATAGATGACCAAGATGCAGATGGACGCTGTGCGCTTTTCTGGGCAGCTTCTTTGGGATATACGCAAATAGTAAATTTACTTTTAGAAAATAGCGCTTCAATAGATCTAAAAGATCAAGAAGGCCGTGATATATTTAGAATGGCCTCTATTAATAAACAGGAAGAAATTTTAAAACAGCTTGCCGAAAAACTGCAGCGTTTAAGAACAAAAAAACATCCCAAAGCCAGACAGGGGCGCAGAGCAGCTATTGTATCATTCGGCCCTATATCTGCCAGCGCAATGGGCAGCAAATCCATGCCTGCTATTCCTAAACAGCATCTTGAACGGCCAGCACCTCCTCCCAAGGCACATTCTTTACCGGAACTTTTTCCTTTATGCTCCTACAAACAAGTAGAAGCTGGAAAAGCGGAAACAGATAAATATCAAGAGCACTATATTATGCTTTGAAATGTATTAGTCTGAAATTTAAAACTATTATTAACTGTATTTAAAAACATAATAATAGCTCTTGCTACAAGAGATAATACTAATCCAAAAACAAAAAACGCTCCTGCAGCCAAAGGTATGGCTACCAAGTTATATCCGGTAGCCCAAAATAAACAATGTGTGTTTTTAATTATTTCTATAACTTTAAAAACGTTTATTTTTAAAATTAAAACTAATCATTTTATTAATCTTTTTAATCCTGTATAATTAGCTTTACTAAAAACTTATATACGTATACCAAATGGCGAAAGACTCAATTGCCTTAGAGCACAAACCATTTTTAGAAAAGCTGCAATATTATCTTGTTAAGGCATTTGCGCTACCATTTTCTTTACTGCCTTATTGTGTTTTACATACGATAGGCAATATTTTAGGAATTTTAGCCTTTTATCTATTAAAAGATTTTAGAAAACGTACACTTAGCAATTTGGCACTCGCCAAAGACTTAAAACTCGACGAAAAAAAATTGCTAGCCACAGCCAAGAAAACTTTCCAAAATTTGGCCATTACTATTTTAGAATACCCTAAACTAGCCAAGGAAAAAGATCTTTCCAAATTAATTATCTGTGAAAATCCACAAACCGCTCAAGATCTATATAACAAAAAAAAAGGCATTGTCTTTTTCTGCGGACACCAAGCTAATTGGGAAGTTTTGTTTTTAGACGGCAATTTAAGAATGAAAGGCCTTGCCATAGGCAAACCTTTTAGAAATAAATTGCTTTATAATTGGGTAAATTCCGTTAGGGAAAAAACAGGAGGCAGAATCATTCCTCCCCAAAAAGCTCTCAAAGAAGGGCTCAGAGGATTAAAACAAGGCAAATTTATAGGCATTGTCGGCGATCAGGGACGGCCTGAAAGCGAATACTTTTTTCCTTTCTTAGGACGTAGGGCTTATAGTTCTACAGCCCCGGCCCTGCTGGCATATAGAACTAACTCTCCTATCATTGTGGCAACTACCGTCAGAAAACGGGGAAAATATTACATTCACTATTCAGATCCTATTTTTCCCATTCTTAAAAACCCAATGGAAAAAGAAATTCCCAGGTTAATGAACAAATCCCTGGAAATTCTGCAATCATCGATCTCTCAATATCCCGGTCAATGGCTTTGGCAGCACAATCGTTATAAACAGCAGGATCTAAAAACACTGTATCGGGCCTATCGTTTTGAAAGCATTGCCATTATTTTGCCTGAAGCAGAACAAAAACTAAAAATGCTTCTGGCTCATCTACCTATGCTAAAAAGAATCTATCAAAAAGACTTTATTTTTTTATTTATGCCTAAAAAATACCAGCATTTAAACCCTATCCAGGCAGAAGAAGTAATTGTTTATAATAAACAAAAGGATCTTTTCAAAAAAGAATACCGTTGTAAAATAGTCTTTAACTTTACAGACAACGCAAAAATATCCCGCCATTTTTTAAAATTCACTGCTTTAAAAGCTTTTTCCTTGGAAGATCTTCAAAAAATTGCCAGGCAAAATGTACCAGGCAAAAATTTTCAAAATTTATCCCAAGTTTTTGCATCGGCATTATGCCGAGTAAAAACTTTAAAGCATTTACTCAAAAAATATTAACCTTTGCAAAAAACATTTAAAAAATATGCCAGAAAACCGTTTTTTTACAGACCAGCTTTTAAAAACAAATAAAACAATTGTCTTAGCCAAAGACGAAGTACACCATCTAAAAGTTATGAGGCTTTCCAAGCATAGCTTATTAGAATTGGTAAATGGCAAAAATCAATTAGCTTATGCAGAAATTAAAGAGCTGAAAAAAAACCAGGCTATTTTACAGATTAAAAAACTTGTGCAGTCCAAGCCTGCTATTTGGAAATTAACTTTAGCCATGAGTTTAATAAAACCGGCGAAGATGGAACTTATAATAGAAAAAGCTACAGAACTGGGCGTTCATGAATTTATTTTATTCCCGGCAGATCTTTCAGAGGCCCAACAAATCTCCGATCATAAAAAAGAGCGCTTCAAAGCAATTGCAATCGCGGCTTTAAAACAATGCGGAAGACTGGATCTACCTACAATCACATATGTTAACAGCCTAAAAAAAACTGCTGCTGGTTGCAAACTAAAAATGCAAAAATATTTTGGCGATCTATCTTCTGATGCTTTAAATCCAATTCAAAACGGAAAATTTCTAAAACCAGAACAAAACACCAACATAATTTGCTTTATTGGTCCGGAAAAAGGTTTTACAGAAGATGAAACGATTTTTTTTAAAAAAGAACTTAAAGCTCAAGGAATAAAACTTTCTGAAAACATTTTAAGAGCAGAAACGGCAGCTATCGCAGCTGCTGCTTTACTATTACGCTAAAGGACACAAGAAAACCAACCATTTTAATGGTTGGATGAATTGTGCCATTTTAAAAAAAACAATTTGCATACAAAACCTACATATATAGAATTTTTTTTCATGAAAAACTACTTCAAGGGCACGTATACCAAACCGCGTTTAGCATCTAAAACTATCTTTTGACCATTGGAAAGCAGGCTCATGGCATTTTCAGCCTGAACAATGAGAGGAATATTTTGTTTTTTTGCTAAAGTTATGACATATTTTTCAGAAGCCGCATCCCCTATCATATTTTCTAAAATAATGCCCTTGGCCTTCTTTAAAAACGGCTCGTATTCTTCACTGCATCGGGGAATAACGGCAATTTTGTTTTCTGCTTTTTCCAAAGAAGCATTATGCGAAGACCGGATAATATAGACCTCTCCTTCTACGGTCTCGCCAGAACCTTTGCCGCGAACTAAAATATGGCCTACGCTGTCTAGCATCATCAAATTAGTAGAGCCCTTTTTACCAAAGGGAATACCTGCTGTGACTACAATTAAATCGCCGAAAGATACCAATTGATTCTTCATAGCATAATCGCCAATGATTTTAAACGCTTCATAAGCTGTTTCGCATTTTTCCGTATAAATAGGAATCACTCCCCAGGAAAAAGCCAGCTGATGATACGTTTTGCGGCTAATGGTCAGTGCAAAAATAGGCTTGTTAGGATGCCAGGCAGAAACCAAGCGGGCGGTATAGCCGGAAGTAGAATAGATAAAAAGCGCCTGCGCATTAGAAGAATAAGCTGTTTGTACAGCGGCAATAGCCATAGAAGAAGAAATGTCGGAAAAGCGGTTTTTGTTTTGTTTTTTGAAAAAACTGACATAATCAATATCAGATTCTGTCTCTTTAATAATACTTTTCATGCGCTTAAGAGTTTCCAAAGGATATTTTCCAACAGCAGTTTCTGCCGAGAGCATCACAGCGGTGGCCCCTTCATATATAGCATTGGCCACATCAGAAACTTCTGCTCTTGTAGGCCTAGGATTATTGATCATGGATTCAAGCATTTGTGTTGCTATAACTACAGGCTTGCAATTAACAATGCTTTTTTCAAGCATAATTTTTTGGTATTTGGGGACTTCGGAAACATTAATCTCCACACCCAAATCCCCTCGGGCTACCATAACGCCATCGGCAACTTCCGAAATAGCATCAAAATTATCGATACCTTCTTTGCTTTCGATTTTGGCAATAACTAAAATATCAGACTTATTTTGTTCAAAAAGAAGGTTTTTAACTTCCAAAACACCTTCTGGAGTGCGGACAAAGGAAGCGGCAATCAGGTCCACATCCTGCTGACAGCCAAATCGAATATCTTCGATATCCTGAGTGGTTAAAATCGGCAATTTGGAATTGGCTCCTGGAATATTCACTCCCTTATTCAGTTTAATCACACCCACATTTTTAACTTCTATGGTAACAACAGAATCTTTGACTTCAATCACTTCAGTAATAATATAGCCGTCATCTATAAGAATTTTGGTTTTGGGCTTAATACCTTCCAAAACAGAAAAAGGCTCAATTAAAATATCGTGTTCATTTTCAATTTCTTTTTTCAAATAAATTTTCTGACCGGCTTGGACTTTGAGCTCTTTTTGATTAAATGTTTTTTTTATGCGGATCTCTGCTCCTTTGGTATCCAGCATAATAGCCAAAGGCCGGCCAATCTCTTTTCTTGCTCTTTTCAAGTTATTAATCGTTTTAAGATGCTCTTCCCTAGTATTATGGGAAAAATTAAGACGGGCGACATCCATACCTGCCAAAATTAGCTCTTTCATTTTTTCTACAGAAAAAACAGAAGGCCCTATTGTACAAATTACTTTAGAAAAAACTTCCATAAACCCACCTTTAAAAAAAGTCGGATGTTTAAAAATTACTACTGGCAAAATGCTCTTTTTTTTGTCATAATAATCTTGAAATTTCTTTTTTACAACGATAATAAAAAACCTTTAATTTTATTTTTTAATAATTTTGGAAAAGCAGCCTATCATTTTAAAAAAGGTCAAAGTCAACAATCTCAAAACTATAGACTTGACCCTTCCTCTAGAAAAATTAATTGTCTTTACAGGACTGTCTGGCTCTGGCAAATCATCTCTTGCTTTTGATACTATTTATGTAGAAGGCAGAAGACGCTATTTAGAAGCTTTGCAGCATAGCAGCCGTTACTTTATTAAAGGTCTGAAAAAACCGGATGCCGAAGAGATCAGCGGATTGTCCGCCACAGTTGCTATTGAGCAAAAAACCATTTCCCACAATCCCCGGTCTACTGTCGGCACGATGACTGGCATTTATGATTTTTTGCGGGTACTTTTTGCCAGAGCAGCAACCGCTTACTGTCCGATTTCCAAACAGCCGGTCAAGCCGCAGACCAAAGAAGAAATCTATCAGTTAATTTTAAAAAATTTTGAAAGCGAAAAAATTCTGATCCTCGCGCCCCTTTTTAAAAACAAAAAAGGCTCTTTTAAAGATGAGTTTAAAGAGCTTTTAAAAAAGGGATTTATTCGCGTCAGCGTAGATAATCAGATTTTAGATCTGACGGAAAATCCAGTTTTGGAAGAAAACAAAGCGCATAATGTAGATGTGGTCATAGAACGGCTGATTATTCCGAAGACACCTTTTAAAAAGTCAGCCGGCAGCATTTTTCACATATCAGAATCAGAAAAAAAACTGATTGAGGCAATTGCCTTAGCTTTAGAAATAGGCAATGGTTTTTTTGCCGTTCAAGCCATGGATCAAAAAAAACAAAAAAACTTTTCTGAAAAAGCTTATTGCGAATCTTCTAAAATTTCCTATCCCCCTTTAGAGCCGATAAACTTTTCTTTCAACCATCCCGACGGCATGTGTCCTAAATGTTTGGGTCTAGGAGAATTTTTTGAATTTGACCTTGATAAAATTATTGATCCCAAACTATCGATTAAAGAGGGCTGCTGTAAAATCGCCCCCTCTTATGAGACTATCAAATACAGCAATATATATAATAATTTAGCCAGAATTTACAATTTCAGTCTAAATATTCCCTGGGAAAAGCTTTCAGAAAAAACCAAAAAAATATTTCTTTACGGCGTTCAGGAAAAATGGCTAAAAATGTATTTTTCCCATCCTAAAAAACATAGCCGCTGGATAGAATATGTCAGATTCCATGGCATTATTTTTGAAGCTCATAAAAGGCTTAAAGAAGCCACTTCTGATATCTATTTAAAAAATATGCATGAGCTAATGACTCACATGGTCTGTCCCGAATGTAAAGGACACAGACTGGCCAAATATCCACTAGCCAGTCTTTTTCACGGCAAAAAGATCTTTGAAATTACCGGTTTGCCATTAGAAAAAGCCCTGACTTTTTTCAAAAATCTAACATTAAATGAATTTGAAACAGAAATATGCTCCGATCTAATTCAAGAAATCACCAAGCGGCTGATTTATCTAATTGACGTTGGCCTGGGCTATCTTAGTCTGGACAGAAGTTCTCCGACTCTTTCCGGAGGAGAAGCCCAAAGGGTTAGATTAGCTTCTTCTTTAGGCACAGGCTTAATTGGAACAACCTATATTTTAGACGAGCCGTCTATTGGCTTACATCCCGAAGACCAGCACAGACTGATAGACACTTTAAAAAAGCTCAAAAACCAGGGTAATACAGTTATTGTTGTTGAACATGACAGAGACACTATTTTCAGTGCTGATCAGATTGTGGATATTGGACCTGCGGCCGGCAAAAAAGGCGGTGAGATCATCGCACAGGGAACCGTCAAAGATATTATGCAAAATCCCCGTTCTATGACTGGGCAATATTTGAAAGGAGAAAAAAAAATATTTTCTCTCTATCCCAAAAGGAAACCGCAAACTTTTTTAAAAATTACCGGTGCCCGACATAATAATCTAAAAAATCTTGACGTTCAAATTCCTTTAGGAGCAATAACAGCCGTAACTGGGCTTTCAGGCTCTGGCAAATCCTCTTTAATTTCCGATACTTTATTTCCTCATTTAAGCAATTTACTGCAGCATTCTAAATTAAAATCCGGCGCTATTAAAAATATCAGCGGATTTGAATCTTTAGAAAAAGTTATTTTAGTAGACCAATCGCCGATCGGCAGAACAGTGCGTTCTAATCCGGCAACTTATATCAAAGTCTTAGACGAAATCCGCAAACTGCTATCTACGCTGCCGGAAAGTAAAATCCATGGTTTTAAGCCGGGGCATTTTAGTTTTAATGTAAAAGAAGGCTCTTGCCCTTATTGCAAAGGATTGGGAATGACTAAAATAGACATGGACCAGCAAGAAGCTCAGTGGGAAACTTGTCCACAATGCCAGGGCAGGCGTTTTTCAGAAGAAATTTTGGCCGTACGCTTCAAAGGTCAAAACATCTACGACATTTTAAACTTAGAAGCATCTGATGCTTTAGAGCTTTTCGCCAATATACCTATAATTTTCCAAAAGCTAAACATGCTCAAAGAAGTAGGGCTGGAATATTTACATTTAGGACAAAGTTCTTCTTCTTTATCTGGAGGGGAAGCGCAAAGAATCAAACTGGCTAAAGAACTGTCCCGCCCTTCACACGGGCGTACAATATATATTTTGGATGAGCCCACCACAGGACTGCATTTTGCCGACATCCAGAAATTATCCGATATCCTGCAAAACTTAACAGAAAAAGGCAACACAGTCATTTTAATTGAACATAACATGGAAATTGTCGAACTTTGCGATTGGATTATAGATCTAGGTCCCGGTGCTGGAGAAAAAGGCGGAAAAGTTGTTTTTGCAGGGCCGTTCCGACACATCTACAAACAAAAAACTAAAACGGCGAAAGCTCTTTTACAGTTATGTTCTCAAAATAATTTTTTAGAACATAAAAAAAACAGAAGCCAAGAAAAACAGAAGCAACTGAAGGAAAATTTTTCTAAAAAGCAATTTTTAACAATTAGCCAGGCCTCCCAATTTAATTTAAAAAATCTAAATCTTAAAATCCCCTTAAATAAAATCACCGTTTTTTCCGGCCCTTCCGGCTCAGGTAAAACCACTTTAGCCTTTGATACTATCTATGCAGAAGCGCAAAGGCGCTATATTGAAGCCCAGCCTCTTTACATTAGAGGCATGATGAAAATGCCTGCCAAGCCCAAAATTAAAAACTTGGAAAACCTACCGGCCACCTTAGCTCTTGAGCAAAAAAGAAGTTCTTTAAATCCCCGCTCTACTATTGGTACAATGACGGAAATCTATGATCACCTGCGTCTTTTATTTGCTCATTTAGCAGAGGCTTTTTCTCCCGAAACCGGCGAAAAGATTGTCTCTATTACCAAAGAAAAAGTAGCAGAGCATCTTTTTAAAAATTATCCGGATAAAAAAATTCAAATTCTAACACCGATTTTTTCTTTTCAGCAGGAAAGTTTTGAAATGTTTTTAGAGAGAATTTCTAAACTTGGTTTTATCAGAATCAGACTAAATGGAAAATATTTTACCTGCGACGAAAACATACCTTTTAATAAAGATTTAAAAAACGAAATTTTTCTTGTTATAGACCGTTTGATTGTACAAAAAAGCTTTTCCAAGCGGCTATTGGAAGCATTAGCCCTGGCTGCAGAAATCGGCAAAAACAAAATGACTATAGCCCTAGAAAACAAAGACCTTTTTTTTGACCTTTCTTTTGCTACTCTCAGCGGATTGTCCTATCCGGCCCTAACTGCCAAGACATTTTCTTTTAACGCAGAAGAAGGCATGTGCCTGGAATGTCAGGGACTGGGAAAAATTTTCGGCATTGATTTTATAACTAAATTTGCCAAACTAAGTCCATCTCAGATTTTTTACCAGATAACCCCCTATTATATTGGGCAGAAATTTTCAGAAATTTTTAAAATTTTCCTACAAAAAAATGGTCTGGAAGCTAAAACAGCGATTAGCAAGCAAAAAGATAAAATTGCGCCTCTTTTAAAAGGCGGGTTAGACTTTATTTCCCTGAACAAACTGCTGAAGAAAAAAAATATCAAATTCAGATTCCGTGGCTTAGAAGAAATCCTGGCATTTGCTGCCAAGCATTCGCATCATCGCATTCGATCTATTTTAACTAATCTTATGCATACCCGAACCTGTCCCCACTGCTGGGGACGCCGTTTAAATCCGCTGGCTTTAAATGCCAAATTAAGCATTTTTAAACTTAAAAAAAGCTATTCTATTGCGGAACTCACTGAAACTTCACTAAAAAATCTTTTTCAAATTATCCACAAGCTACAAGTTACAAAAGAATTCCTAAAACCAATCAAAGAACAAATTCTAAAACAGCTAGAGTTTCTTTTGGATATTGGCTTGGGCTATTTATCTTTACACAGAAAACTGCCGACTTTATCAGGCGGTGAAAAAGAAAGAATTTATTTAGCCAAGCACTTAGCTTCTAAATTAACTTCCTGTCTTTACATTCTGGACGAACCAACCATTGGCCTGCATCCTTACCATAGCGATCTTTTAATGCAAGCCCTCAAAAAATTGAAAAAACAGCAAAATACTTTAATCCTGATCGAACATGAACCGCAAATTATCAAAGAAGCTGATTTAATTTACGATTTCGGGCCTGGTGCTGGAGAAAAAGGCGGAAAAATTACAGCCTCCGGAAATTATACTGAAATTTTAAACAATCCTGCTTCTTTGACAGGCAGGTACTTGTCTCAAAAAAAATTAATTTTTAAAAGCAATCCTACAGCTACTGAACAGGCTAAAAAAAATTGCAAAAACCTGCTAAAAGGGTCCAAAAACCAAAATAATAATTTTATTTTCCAGCGCAAAAAAATCCCCTCCGCAGCCTCAGCTTTTATTGAGATTAAAAACGCCTCTTTACACAACTTAAAACACATATCTACGAAAATTCCCAAGTCCTTAATTACTGTTGTAACCGGTCTATCCGGCTCCGGCAAGTCTTCTTTGATCAGCGAAATCCTGCAAAAAGGTGCAATACAGGCACTTAAACAAAAACAGACGCAGATTAAACTGCCCTATGCGGAAATAAAAAACCTGGAAAAAATTTCTAAAATTGTAGCTATAGACCAGTATTTTATCGGGGGATCTGTCCGCTCGGACATTGCCACTTACAGCGAAATAACCCCTCTTCTAAGGGCCTTTTTTGCAAAGCTCCCCATAGCTAAAGCCCGCGGTCTAAAGCCTCGCCATTTCAGCTCTAACCACATCAGCGGTATGTGCCGCACCTGCTGGGGGCTAGGCATCAAAAAAATCGATTTGCAATTTCTTCCCCCTGTTGAAACCAAATGCTCGGTCTGTTTAGGATACAAGCTAAAAAGATCAAGTCTAGAAATTAAATACAAGCACAAACACCTAGGTAAAATTCTGGCAATGACAATCGAAGAAGCAGCCGATTTTCTATCGGCATTTCCTAATATTTTAGAGCGTTTAAAAATTCTCCAGGAAGTAGGTCTTGGCTATTTAAAGCTCAAACAGGATCTAACAACTTTATCGGGAGGAGAAAGCCAAAGGCTTAAACTGGCTTTTCAACTTATGAAAAAAAGCCGCGGTAAAATCTTGTATCTTTTTGATGAACCGACTATTGGCTTACATATGCAGGATATAAACAAACTTTTGCCTATTTTCAGAAGACTGACTGACAATGGCCATACAGTTATTATTATTGAACATAATCTGGATCTGATGGCTTTTGCCGATTATATTATAGATATGGGTCCGGAAGCTGCAGAAGAAGGCGGAAAAGTCATTTGTTTTGGAACTCCTGAAAAAATTATAGAAAATAAAAATTCTTATACAGCAATATATTTACGAAAAAAGTTCATATCTTTATTGTAAAAAAAAAAGGAGTTTTTTATGGCCCGTCCTCTGATGGGCAAGAAATTAGCCCACATTCTTGCTTTTATACTTTTTGCTATTGGCGTTGCTATTTTAACCCATTACAAAATCTGGTGGCCTGCTTTAATTTTAGTTTTAGGCCTGCCAGTAGCTTTAAAACATTATCTTTTAGGTGAATTTTTTGAGACTTTCCTGGCGCTTTTTATTTTTTTTGGCCTTTATATCACCTTCAAATTCCAATTCAAACCAGATATTTTACTGCCGGTTTTTGTTACCCTTGGTGGTATTTACATCTTTTTTAAAGAATTTTTCCCAGGCAAAAAAACAAGCTCTCAAAAGCCCAAGCTGTTCATAAAAAAAACAGATGACGAAAATGATGATGACAATGATCTGGAAGACGATGTAGAAGATGAAGAATAATTCCTTTGTCTTATTGCTGTATTTATTAGCATTAAAATTATTTTTTTATTAAATTAAAAAAAATCTACTGTTCAAAAACTCTATTTTTTTTATTTTTAAAAAAACTTTTTACTTTTTGAGCCTTTTTTAAAAAAAGCTTAAAGTTTTTAACTAAATAACAAAAATAATGCTGATTTTTTTCAGATAAAACGCTAAAAAGGAAAATTATAAGCTTATCTGGTCAATCACCTTTTATTAAAGGAAGGGGGAGCTTACCAATAAACTGATAAACTTTGGTTTAAAAAGTGACAAAAAACAAACAAAATAAAATAGGCAGATATCAAATTTTAGACCAAATTGCAACTGGTGGCATGGGCGAAATTTTTTTAGCCTATGATTCTGTTTGCTGTAGAACAGTAGCATTAAAAAAGATCCGCTCGGATCTTGCAAGCAAACCGGTGATGCGCAAGCGTTTTTTAAAAGAGGCTAAAATTGCATCGCAGCTGACGCACCCTGCTGTTATTCCCATTTATTCTATTCATGAAGATAAAAACAGCGTTTACTATACTATGCCTTATGTAGAAAGCAAAACCCTCAAAGAGATTTTAGTAGAAGCTATTGAACGAGTAGGAACTGAAGGTTCCATTCCCAATTTAATTCGTATTTTTTTAGCTGTTTGCGAAGCTATTGCCTTTGTACATTCCAAACAAATTATCCATCGTGATTTAAAACCATCCAATATTTTAGTCGGAAAATATGGTGAGGTTTTAATTTTAGACTGGGGAATTGCCAATTATTTAAAAGATAATATTCCAAATATAAAAAACAGTACTTCTGCCCAGATTAAAGTTCAAGAGATTGGAAAAGCAAAAAAAAACAAACCAACCAATCCGATAGAACATACAAAAACTTCTTATTTTCAAAATTCTGATCTGACCCATCCAGGCAAAGTAGCAGGTACTATTACTTATTTAGCGCCTGAATGTGTGCTGGGGGAAAAGGCCTCGATTTTATCTGATGTTTATGCTTTAGGCGTTATTTTATATCACATTTTGACGCTACGCTCGCCTTTCAAAAGAAAATCCGTTGAATCTTTCCGTAAGCAGGCTAGGCTGGAAAAAATACCGAATCCTGCTCTAGCCGCTCCGTATAGAGACATTCCTTTAGTTCTTGCCAAGATGGTTAAAAAATGTCTGGCTTTTGAAAAAAAGAACCGTTATCAGACTGTTTTAGAACTGATTGCCGATATTAAAAATTATATTGAAGGAAGACCTGAATGGCTGCTTCAAGACATTTTAGATCTAAAGGATCCTAATGCTTTTATTTTCCAAGAAAACTTATATCTTCCTCAAACTATAAAAAGCTCTGACTGGGCTTCAGTTTGGCTATCTAAAACCACTCTTTCCGGCAGTTTTAAAATTTCTTTTGAATTTCTTTTTAAAAAAAACAGCTCAGGCATGGGTATTTTGTTTTCGATTCCTGAAAATAAGGGCAAATATCTGATCGACGAAGGTTTTTTAATTTATTTTAATCCCAAAAAAAAAGGCTCTGTGGAGCTTTCTCATAAATCGGTTTTAGTTTTAAAAAATCAAAATATTGAAATCAAAAAAGAAGTTTGGCATCAAGTAGAAATTGAAAAATCGGAAAATACCATCCGCTGTTATTTAAATGGGAAACTCATTCTTTCTTATATTAGCTACATTCCTATTTTTGGTTCTTATTTAGGTCTTTTTTCCAAAGACAACTCTTTTTTAATTTCCAATTTCAAGCTTTTTGCAGCTTCGAATAACTTACAGATCAGTTGTCTTGCACTACCGGATGCTTTTTTAGCAAAAAAAGATGTCTCAAGTGCTTATTTAGAATATAAACGCATAGCTTCTTCTTTTCCTGGAAGGGCAGAAGAAAGAGAAGCTCTTTTCAGGGCAGGCATTACAATTTTAGAAAAAGCTAAACAAGAAGCTGACAGCGAACTTTTTGAACAGGCTCTTTTAGAATTTGAAAAATTAAAAAAAAGTGCGGGAGCCCCTTTAGAATATCTAGGCAAATCTATTGTCTATGCTACTTTAAAAGAAGATGAAGAAGAATCCAAATGTTTGGAACTGGCTTTACGCAAATTCAAAAAGCATCCATTGCTTTATATATTAAAAAAACATTTGCTAATGCGGCTGCACGAGAGTTCTTTTGCTCAAAAAGAAGCTCATTTAAGACTAATGCTGATTTTTTTACTGCTTTTTCCTGAAAAAAACAAACTACCGGACACAGAATTTTTAACTCAAAATTTAGAAAAAAACCTACCTCAGGTACCGTTTTTTTTAACAACTAAAAACAATCTTTTGATCAAACTGGCAGTATATCTAAACAAAAAAAATCTGCTTTTAGAATACTTGCAAACTTTAAACACTAAAAACAAAACTAATCTTTTAGACATTCATAATATTTTATTGGCTCTTCTTGAAATGTCCGCTTTTCAAGAAATCCAAGCATATTTTTTAAAAAATAAATCTAATTACAAACAGGACTCCAATACCAACTATTTTTCAAGCTGTTTTGATCATAATTTTTATCAGATCAAAAAAACGCTTAATATTTTAAAAGACAGCTTTAAAAAAACTTCATCTATACAATTTCTACCAATTTCAGATTTAAAGACCAAAGAAACCGGTGAAATTAATTTATCCTGCCAACTTTTTCTCTTGAATAATGCTCTTGAGAATAATAGGCCGGATCTGATCAATGCTATTTTAAAAACCATCGAACTGAAAAAGTTAAAATCCTTGTCTGGTCAAAATGAAAAAGAACTAAAAAAGAAAAAAAACCTAAAAAATCTGCTTATCAGCTATCAAATTTGGGCCCATCTTTTAAAAAAGCAACTAAAGCAAGCAGAAATTCTTTTTAAGAATTTTACAGAAGAAGAAAGGGCTGATGATAGAAATTCACTTTTTATTCCTTATGGCATTTTTTTAATGCTCCAAGGAGAATTAGAAGTTGCTAAAATGCACTTTAATTCTGCTTTAGACACTTCGTATCCCTCTATTGGAGCATTATTCGGCCAATTTATTTTAAAGCCCCAAAAAGATTGGCCTAAAAAACTTCTGCCTTATGAGAAACAGAAGCTGAAAAAATTTTTAAAAATCTATTATACGCTAACTCAGTCTCACTCAGATGCTTTAAACTATTATTTACAATGATCATATCTGACCCTCCCCATGCCTAAAGCAAGGGGATTGCGTCATGTCATTTGTTCATACTAAAAAGCATAGAATAAAAAAAAGATTTTAGAGATTGTCACGTTGGTTCAAACAAACAATTTAAAATTTTGATTTAAAATTTTCCTTATATTTTCAGCTTATTCATTTATTTTTAATAGGCTGATTGCATAATATTTTAAGTAAAACAAACTCTTAGACTAAAAGCTGAAATATCCAAACATTTTTAATTAATTAACCGACAAGAATTTTATGGCAGATCTTTCACCTCATTACAACCCCCAAGAAGTCGAAGCCAAATGGTACAAATTCTGGAAAGAAAAAAACCTTTTTCAAGCTGCTGTCAGATCCAGAAAAAAACCTTTTTTCATAATTATGCCTCCGCCCAATGTTACTGGCGTTTTACATATGGGCCATGCAATGGGCTGCACTTTGCAGGACATTTTAATTCGTTTTAAAAGAATGGACGGCTTTGATGCCCTTTGGGTCCCTGGAACCGACCATGCAGGCATATCTACACAAACAGTAGTTGAAAAACATTTAATTCAAACAGAAGGCAAAAGAAGGGCCGACTTTACTAGAGACGAATTTTTAAAAAGAGTTTGGCAATGGAAAGAGGACAAAGAAAAAAATATTTTAAAACAGATTGAAAAAGCGGGCTGTTCTTGCGACTGGTCTTATCTGAAGTTTACTTTAGATGAGCAATGTTCTTTAGCTGTTAAGACCATTTTCAAGAAAATGTTTGAAGACGGCCTAATTTACAGAGGCAATTATCTGGTCAACTGGGATCCTATCACCCAAACAGCCATTGCCGATGACGAAGTTGAATGGGAAGAAAAAACAGGCTCACTTTGGTATTTCCGCTATCCTTTAGCCCATGACAATTCAAAATATATTGTCATTGCTACCACCCGTCCTGAGACTATGCTGGGAGACACAGCTGTTGCTGTAGCGCCGGATGATCCCAGATATAAAGATTTTATCGGCCAAGAAATTAAACTGCCCTTGACAAAGCGCACTATTCCAATTATAGCTGACAGTTATGTAGAAAAAGAATTCGGCACAGGAGCTTTAAAAATCACCCCCGCCCATGATTTTAACGATCATGCCATAGGAACCCGCCACAGTCTAGAAATTATCAATATCATGAATCCTGATGGCACAATCAATGAGAACGGCGGAAAAGAATTTACCGGTTTAAAAATGCTAAAGGCCCGTGAAAAAGCAGTAGCAAAGATGCGAGCTTTAAATCTTTTAGAAAAAATAGAGCCTTATCAGTTAAGGATTGGGATTTCTTATAGATCCAAAGCTATTATTGAGCCTTATCTTTCCAAGCAATGGTTTGTCAAAATGACTGCTTTCAAAGACGAGCTAAAAAAGACAGTCGAGCAAAACGAAATACAAATCATTCCGGAGCAATGGAAACATACTTATTTTCACTGGATTAACAATCTACGCGACTGGTGTATTTCCAGGCAGCTCTGGTGGGGCCACAGAATTCCTATTTGGTACAATCTTAAAAATCCGGATCAAATGATTTGTTCAATTGAAGAAGAGCCGGAAGAGGTCAAAAAAAATCCTCAAGGCTGGAAAAGAGAAGAAGATGTTTTGGATACCTGGTTTTCTTCTGCTCTTTGGCCATTTTCTACTTTAGGGTGGCCTGAAAAAACCGCTGAGCTAAAAAAATTTTTTCCGGTTTCTGTTTTGATTACCGGCCATGACATTTTATTTTTCTGGGTAGCTAGAATGATCTTGATGAGCAAATATGCTTTAAAGAAAGTCCCCTTTAGAAAAACTTTTCTGCATGGTTTAATTTATGGCAAATCTTACTGGAAAAAAGATGAAGATGGCTCGATTACTTATATTGAAAAAGCAGAAAAAACAGAATATGATCTGGGCAAACCGCTGACAAGAGATATTTTTTCCAAATGGGAAAAAATGAGCAAATCCAAGGGCAATATTATTGATCCTTTAGAAATTATTGAAAAATATGGAACAGATGCCATGCGGATCGCCTTGAGTTCTACAGTTACTCATGCCAGCCAGATAGACTTAGATTTAAGAAGATTTGATGAGTATAAAAACTTTACCAATAAAATCTGGAATGGAGCCCGCTTTGTTTTAAGCAATTTGGCTTCCCTATCGCAAGCGTCTTTAAAACAGGGCTTGAAAAAAGGCCTATTTACTTTAGAGGACAAATGGATTCTCTCCCGTTTAAACAAAGTTATTCAAAAAGAAAGGCACTTTCTAGAAAATTATGAATTTGACAAAGCCGCTGCTTTACCTTATGACTTTTTCTGGAATGATTTCTGTTCATATTATTTAGAACTTTGTAAACCTGTTTTATTTGGCAATGCCCTAACAGCTGAGATCAAGGAAAACAAACAAAAGCTTTTGTTGATCATACTTTTAAATTCTTTAAGGCTTTTGCATCCGATTACGCCTTTTATTACCGAAGAAATTTTTCAGATTTTAAAAAAAGATTTCGGTTCAGTTCCGATTTCCTCTCATCTTGACAATTATAGCCAGGATGCCTTAGCAGCGCTGCAAAACCAGGCGCTGATTATTACCAGCTATCCCAAAGCTTTAAAAAAAGACATGTCTATAAAAACAGAAAAAATCTTTGCTTATCTGGAAGACATTGTCCGTGCTATTCGCAATATACGTATGGAAATGAAGATCCCCCCGCAGGAAAAACCTCTAATTTATTTTAATGTAAAAAGTAAAAAAGAATTAAAAATTATTCAGGAAAACGAACTTTTAATAAAAACTTTAGCCAAAGCTGAAAGTCTTACTTTTGTAACTCAAGAAAAGAAACTGCCCCATGGAGCGTCTGCTCTTTTAAACAAGCTAAAAATAGTTTTGCCTCTTTCACAAGAAATGGTTGAAAAAGAAAAAAACCGTTTGATCAAAGAAAAAACCAAAATCGACGAGCAAATAGTCAAATTGGAGCAAAAAATTAAAAATCCCGAATTTTTAACTAAAGCTCCCAAAGCCATTATATCTAAAATGAAAACCCAATTTGAAACTTTACAAAACCACAGTCTGAATTTACAAAAGAAAATTAAAGATTTTCAAAATTAAAAATTATTCATCAAGATCAGAAAAATTGTTTTCTTCTTCATTATCTATATCTATAAGCCTAGTCCACAGCTGCTGTTTCCATTCTTCTATTAATTCCCCCTTGTCAGATACAATCTGAATACGATAAGTTAAAATTTTCAGATTTTTTTCCAATTTGGGATTAGAGAAAAAGAAAGCCTGAGTGCCCCAGGATTTTTGCAAAGGAATAATTTTCGTCTCTTGGAGATTATTCCAGAATCTGACAGTTAAAAACATAGACAATTTTTTAGCAAAAAGAGCATGAGGAAAACTCCAGCTGACAACAATTTTTTGACCCAAAGGGGGATTTTTTTGCCTAAAATCGGGAGATCCTACATGAGTTGAAGCCAAGCTATCAGCCTCGACATTTTCCATCAGCACATACAAGTGGTTTTTATAACAAGACAAGCTAAAAAAACTCAAAAGCAAAATGAGCAAAAAAGAACATGTTCGCACGAAAAAGCCTCGCTTTTTTTCAAAAACAAGAGTAGCATTTTAATTAAAAATAAAGCAAATGTCCAAGACAGCCATTACAGCCATTTTCTCTGAGAACAGAAAAAAAATTCTCCTGATCAAACGAAGAGATGTTCCGGTCTGGGTCTTGCCGGGCGGCGGTATTGAAAAAAACGAAACAGCGAAACAAGCTGCCAAACGAGAAGCAGAAGAAGAGACCGGCTATCGAGTCAAAATCACAAAACAGCTGGGAGAATATTTTCCTATAAATAAGCTGGCCAAACATACCTTTTTATTTGAAGGCCAAATTATTTCAGGCGAGGCTAAAATCAACTCTGAAGTTAAAAAAATATTTTTTTTTGAAATTGAAAAATTACCTAAAAAGATACCGCCTCCCTATCCTGAGTGGATTAAAGAAGCGTTTCAAAATCCCAAAACCCCAATTAAAAGAAAGCTCAAAGAGGTCAATTATCCAACTTTTTTCAAAAACCTGATTTTACACCCTATCTTAATTTTGCGGTTCTTGCTCTCTAGAATGAATCTACACATTAATTCTTAAACCTAGAAATAAAATAAGCCAATCCGGCGCCTAATAAAGCTGTTGCCAGCTGCACAAAGCCCAGTATAGCATTCGTTTGAAAAGCCAGTTCTTGCGACAGATAAAAACTCATTATAAAAGCAAAACCGAACAAAAATAAAAATTTGGCTATAGCTGCAACAAAAGCCCTTATTAAATAAGGCTGTTTTTTCAGCAGATAAAAAACCGTGCTTAAAAGACAATTCGAAAGCATGATCAAAGGCAGCAGCAAGGCTAGCGAAAAAGGTAAAATACCTGAAGCCCAGGCTATTATGGAAGGAAGCAAAGAGATAACTAAAGCAGCTTTTAATCCTAAAGCAAGAACTGCTAAAAAAAGCACAGCATTAACTAATGTTCCGGAAATAAACTGCATTCTTAATAAAGGGGCAAAAACTGCCAAAGTTAAAAATATCGTAAAAAAAATACTTTTTTCTTTAAGCTTAGCGATTTGCATAAATTCTCCTTAAAAATTTGATCTTGTTAACTTAAACATAATACTAACCGGCTGTTTTTTAAAGTTTTTTTATTAATTCAAGACTAAAAAAACCTGGTAATGTGCGTCTCATCTAACTTTTGCCTACAAATTGGATAAAAAAAAATAAAATCTTAAGTTCTTTAGTTTTTGAGCGTTCAAAAAAATCAAAAAAAAACTGGCTAAAAATTTAAAAAAAAACTATATATAGTAATAAAGAAAGTAGCATGGATACCATATATAGTATCTAATGTTACTAGAGCAATCTATTAATAGTATCTTTAAAAAGAGGAGCAAAAGCCATGAAAAAATCTAACTGTAAAATTGAAAAAATCAAAAAAAGAACGGGGCAAACAGTGGCTTTTAATCCCCAAAAAATCACCAAAGCCCTTATCAATGCGGGCAAAGAAACTGAAGAGATTAACGAAAAGGCTGCCAGAACTTTAACATTAAAAGTGATTCAATTATTGGAACAAACGGCAACAGAAGAAATTCCAACCGTTGAAGAAATACAAAATATTGTAGAAGAGGTTTTACTGTCTTCTGCATTTAAAAAAACTGCCAAAGCCTACATTATATATCGCGACCATCATGCTCATTTAAGAGAAATAGCCAATCAAGCAGGAGTAGTCTTGATAGACCAATATTTGGACAAATTGGATTGGCAAGTCAAAGAAAACTCCAACATGTCCTATTCTTTACAGGGTTTGCAAAATTATATCTCATCGGAAACTGATAAAATTTATTGGCTAAATAAGATCTACAATTCCAAAATCAAAAAAGCTCATCAGGAAGGGGACATACATTTGCATGATCTGGGAGTTTTATCCTCTTATTGTGTTGGCTGGGACTTAAAAGATCTTTTAGTTTCCGGTTTTACAGGGGTCGCTGGAAAAGTGCAAAGCAAGCCTCCCAAACATTTCAGAACAGCGCTGGGTCAAGCGGTTAATTTTTTTTATACTTTGCAAGGCGAAGCTGCAGGAGCCCAAGCTTTTTCCTCTTTTGACACTCTTTTGGCTCCTTTTATCCGTTATGACAATTTAAATTATCAGCAGATTAAACAGGCCATGCAAGAATTTATTTTTAATATCAATGTACCGACCAGGGTTGGCTTTCAAACTCCTTTTACCAATATTACCTTAGATTTAACGCCTTCTTCTATTTTAGCCGACGTACCTGTAGTCATCGGCGGCAAAAACCAAAAAGAAACCTATAAAGAATTTCAAAAAGAACTAGATTTGTTTAATCGCGCCTTTTTAGAGGTCCTGATTGAAGGCGATGCCAAAGGCCGCGTTTTCACCTTTCCGATTCCTACTTATAATATTACCAAAGATTTTGACTGGGACAATCCTAAACACGATCTTCTCTGGGGCGTAACAGGCAAATACGGGATCCCCTATTTTGCCAATTTTATTAATTCAGAACTTAGTCCTGAAGATGCCAGATCCATGTGCTGCAGGCTGCGGTTGGACACCCGATCGCTAGCGCACAAGGGAGGGGGGCTTTTTGGAGCAAATCCTTTAACCGGCTCTATTGGCGTGGTAACTATTAATTTGCCAAGGCTTGGTTATTTAGCCAAAAACAAAAAAGAGTTTTTTGACCAATTAGCCGAGCTTATGGATCTGGCCAAACATAGTTTGGAAGTTAAAAGAAAAGTCATAGAAAGACTGACGGAAGCTGGGCTGTATCCTTACTCCAAGTTTTATTTAAGGGATATTAAACAGCGGTTTAACTGCTATTGGAAAAACCATTTTTCTACTATCGGCATCTTAGGCATGAACGAAGCCTGTTTAAATCTTTTAAAAGAAAATATAGCTTCATCTAATGGAAAAGCTTTTTCTTTAGAAGTTTTAGACTTTATGCGAGACAGGCTAACCAAATTCCAAGAAGAAACCAGCAACAATTACAATTTAGAAGCTACGCCAGCTGAAGGCACTGCCTTTAGGCTAGCGCTTTTAGACAAGAAAAAACATCCGGATATTATTTCGGCAAATGAAGAAAGCTATTCACAAGGAGGGCAACCTTTTTATACCAACTCTTCGCTTCTGCCGGTTAATTATACTGATGATCTATTTGAAGCTTTAGAACACCAGGATGCTTTACAAACCAAATATACAGGCGGCACTGTTCTGCATAGTTATATTGGAGAGAAAATCCATAGCGGACAAAATGTAAAAAACCTAATCAAAAAAGTTTTCAGCGGCTATTCCCTGCCTTATATTTCCATCACGCCTACTTTTAGCATTTGTCCAGAACATGGTTATATATCAGGAGAGCATCCAATCTGCCCTACCTGTGCCAAAGACTGTGAGATTTATTCCAGAGTCACTGGTTATCTACGCCCCGTACAACAATGGAACGCTGGAAAACAGGCTGAATTTAATATAAGAAAAAATTATCAAATGGAGTTTGAAAATAAAAAGGCTGCGGTATGCTAATCGGGGGCTGGCAAAAATTTTCCTTAATAGACTATCCTGATAAATTGGCAGCCGTGATTTTTACTCGCGGCTGTCCTTTCAGGTGTCAGTTTTGCCACAATCAAAGCTTGGTTATACCATCGGCTTACGGACCTTTAATTGACGAAGAAAAGATTTTAGCTTTTTTAAAAAAACGCCAAGGCAAATTAGATGCAGTTGTTATAACCGGAGGAGAGCCGACTTGGCAAAAAGACCTGCCTGAGTTTTTAGAAAAAATCAGAAAACTGGATTTTTTAATCAAACTGGACACTTGCGGCACTAATCCGGCAATGCTCAAAAAAATAATTCAGCAAAACCTTATCGACTATATTGCTATGGATTTAAAATCCCCTTTAAAAAATTATGCCAAAATAACTGGAGTTAAAGTAGATACTAAAAAAATTCTAAAAAGCATTTTTTTGATTTTAGATTCTAAAATAAAAAAAGAATTCCGCTCTACTTTAGTCAAAGGTCTGCATACTATAAAAGATGTAGAAAAAATGGCGGATTTAATACCAAACGCGCCTTTATATTCCCTGCAAAAATACATAAATGAAAATCCTTTAAACTCGGAGTTAAAAGATTTTAAAACTTTTTCCGACAATGAATTTTTAGATTTAAAGAAAAAATTGGAAAATAAAATATTAAGCTGTCAAATCAGATAATTTTTTCGAATAATCCTATCTGGCAAACGTAGAATTTGGCAGCATATATTTCTATGTTCTCTATATTAAAATTATTAATTTAATTTTAAACCTTAGTTAAAATCATTGATTTTAGTATAATTTTTTTACTTTTAATTTAAAAATTTCTAAAACCAAAAAGGTTTTTATGAAAATTCCTGAGCTTCTTTCTCCGGCTGGATCTTTTGCTGCTTTAAAAGCTGCTATTGATGCCGGAGCAGACAGCATTTATTTCGGCTTGGACGAGTTAAATATGCGTACTTTGGCAGGTCATAATTTTAACCTGGAAAACCTACCTAAATGCATAGCGCTTTGCAAAAAGCATAACATCAAAAGCTATCTGACTTTAAACAGTTTAATTTATGATCGAGATATAGCTTTATTCAAAAAATCAGCTGATGCTGCTAAGAGCTGCGGGGTTGATGCTATTATTGCCAGCGACATGGCAGTTTTAGAGTATCTAAAAAAAATCAAAATCAGCGCCCATGTCTCTACACAGGCCAATGTTGGTAATTTAGAAGCGGTTAGGTTTTTTGCCGGGTATGCTGATACTATTGTTTTAGCCAGAGAACTGACCCTGCAGCAAATTACCGACATAATCCAGGGTATTGAAAAAGAAAAAATCAAAGGACCCAGCGGCAATTTAGTAAAAATAGAAATTTTTATACATGGCGCTTTATGCATAGCGATTTCCGGCAGATGTTATATGAGTTTGGCTCTTTACAACAAATCAGCCAATCGGGGCCAATGTCTGCAGCCATGCCGCAGAAAATATAAAATTATCGATGAAAATACTCAAAAGGAACTGGTCATAGATAATAAATATGTCATGTCTCCTAAAGATCTATGCACGATTGGTCTGTTGGACAAAATAGTGAAAAGCGGAGTTTCAATTTTAAAAATTGAAGGCAGGGCCCGTTCTGCTGATTATGTCTGGCAAGTCACTAAAACCTATAAAGAAGCTTTAATCTGCCTGCTGAGAAATAAATATAGTCTAGAAAAAATCAAAAAGCTCAAGTCCGATTTAGAAAAAGTCTACAACCGCGGTTTTTGGGAAGGCGGTTATTATTTAGGCCAAGAAACAAAGCAGTGGTCTAATGTTTCAGGTTCTAAAGCTTCGCAAAAAAAAACATACCTGGGAAAAGCGGTTAAATATTTTTCCAATTTAAAAGTGGCCGAGTTTTTATTGGAAGCCGGTTCTTTAAAAATCGGCCAGGAAGTCTATATTACAGGACCGACTACAGGCTTACTCAAAATGAAAGTTCTATCTTTGCATACTAACGGACCGGTTCTGTCTGCTCAAAAAGGCGAAAAGGCTGCTATATTAGTAGGAAAAAAAGTACGCCGCAATGATCAGCTTTATTTAATAGAAAAAACTACTCAAAGCTCTTAATTAGTCGAAAAAAAACAACCGAAAAGGAACAAAACAACATGAAAACTAAAAGCAAAAACAAAGCTCAAGATACGGCTGAAAAGCTTGATCAAATCCGCCAAAAAATAGATGGCGTTAATAAAGAGCTAATTTCTCTTTTAAACAAACGGCTATTTTTAGCCTTACAAGCCTTGGCTTATAAAAAACACATTACCGACAGAAAAAGGGAAAAAGAAATTTTAGAAAAATTTCCTTCTGATTATTTAAAAGCAATTTTCAAGCAAATTATATCCAGCACTAAAAAAGAACAAGCCAAAGTCAAAAAGCGTCCTTAATTTTAAACTTTAATCTGCTAAAAACTTTTTAATCTCCAAAACAGCTTTTCTTAAACTTTTTTTATAAAAAATATGATGGCCGCCTTTGATTTCTACATATTTTAAATTAGGCAGCAATTTTTTATAAACGTGTTTATCTTTGAAATTAATCACCTGATCTTTACTGCCTTGCAAAATTAAAACTGGTATTCTAATTCGGGGAAGATATTTTTCCAGTCCTTCGCTGCAAGATACTTCTTCTAACATTTTTTTACCCTGTGCATTAGTCGCTCTGATCTTTTCCAAAATATAATTCTTGATATTTGAAGGCACCTGCAAAGGAAAGCCTTTCATAGAAACAAACAAATAATCCAGCTGTTCCAACGTATCAGGAGAAAACACTTTTTTATTTTTTTCTACCACAGCGCGCAATTTTTCCTTGCTAGAAGGTTTTAAAGCAAAAGGATTGATTAAAACAATTTTCAATACTTTATCCGGATTATGACGGGCATATTCTAAAGCAAAGCCTGCTCCCAAAGAAGTACTTACCATATAAAAGTTATTTAATTTTTTAGCCTTTATAAATTCATCTAAAGCAGCTGTCATATTTTTAATGTTAAACTCGACCTTTCGTTTGACAACAGTACTTCCATGGTACGGCAAATCTAGAGCTACATATTTATATCCCCCTCCTAATTTACGTATATATCCAAGCCAATTATTCTTATCGCTGCGAAAACCATGGACAAACAAAATAGCCTGTCCGTCTCCTCGTTCTACATAAGAAAATTTATAGTTGGCAGTATTAAGCTCTTTTTTATTTACATGGGCATGAAAATAACCGAACTCTTCATGAATTTTATCTAGAAAAAGCGGATATTTAAGGTATACTAGAGCTACAAATAAGCCGACAGAGCCAATTAAAGTAAAATAACGCAGACAAAACAGTTTGCGGACAAATGAAGGCATATATTTAAAACCTTTTGATAAAATAATAACTTACACAAAATGAAAAAGCAATCCCTGCCTTATTTTAGCTATAATGATTATATGCAAAAGCTATTTAAAACAAAGGTCTATAAAGTTTCTATAGATGGTGGTTTTAGCTGTCCCAATCGAGATGGCAGCAAAAGCTTGGCGGGCTGTATTTTTTGTGAATCTAAAGGCGCCTCTTCCCGTACCAACAAACTTTTGACTCCAATCAAAGAACAGGTAAGAAACAATATCAAAATCAGAAAAAGCAGATATAAAGCTAAAAAATTCATCGTCTATTTCCAATCCTTTACCAATACGCACGCCTCTTTAGAAACTTTAAAAAAACGCTATGACGAAGCTCTTTCAGCTCATCCTGATATTGTCGGCATTTCCATTGCTACCCGCTCTGACTGTATAGATGAAGAGAAAATAAAACTCATAGCTTCCTACAAGCAAAAAGTAGATTATGTCTGCATTGAATATGGTCTGCAGACTATCCATGATAAAACTTTAAAATTCATTAACCGGCAGGAATGCTTAACAGATTTTTTAAAAGCTATAGAACTGACTAAAAAATATAATTTACACCACTGTGCCCATATCATTTTAAATTTACCTGGGGAATCAAAACAAGAAATGTTAGCTACAGCTGACAAATTAGCAGAGCTTGAGATAGAAGGTGTTAAAATACATCTTTTAGCTGCCTTAAAAAATACAGCTCTAGAAAAAATTTTTCTAAAAGGTCTGTGGAAGAGCCCGTCTTTTGCGGAATCAGTAACATTAGTTTGCGATTTTGTACAAAGGCTTTCCCCAAAAACTATTATACATAGGGTTTCTTCCAGAAATGGCCATCCTCTGGATATTGTTCATCCCTTATGGATGAAAGATAATAAAGAAAAATTTTTACAATGTATACTGCAGGAATTCACTAAAAGAAAAACTTATCAAGGCAGTTTCTGTAATTTTTAAAAAAAAGATTTATGCATAAGCAATATCTCGAACTAAGATACGAAAGTTCTGGATCTCACAATATGCAAATTAATAGTAGGTTTAGAAAAACCATATAAGAGCTGTAGTCTTCTGTTTAAAATGATTAGTTTATTGACATACTCGCCATAACTAAAACCAGAGGTTTTACGCTATTGCTGATAAATTTTGATTTAAGGATTTTTATAATTTTTTCTTTATAACTTTTAAAATTTTAAAAAAATATTCAAATATTCATCTAGAAAAATTTAAATGAAGAAAAAAACTTAGACCGCTATACTTTTTTAAAGACTTAAAAAATTAAATCAAATCTAAAAGGAAGAGTATGATAAACACGTATAGTTTTATTATTTTAGCGGGATTTGCGGCCCTTATATATGGTCTGATCTCTATCCGCCTAGTACTTTCAGCGCCGGCTGGCAATCAAGAAATGCAAAAGATTGCCAAAGCTATCCAAAAAGGAGCTGATGCTTATTTAAAAAGACAATACAAAGTTATTTTTTTCGTAGGCCTGGTTATTTTGGTACTTTTAACCTGGCTTTTAGGCCCTTTTGTCGGAGGAGGCTTTGCTATTGGAGCCATTCTTTCCGGAGCAGCCGGTTTTATCGGCATGAATATTTCTGTCAGAGGCAATGTTAGAACAGCAGAAGCTGCCAAGAGCTCTTTAGCGAAAGGCTTAAATATGGCTTTCCGTTCCGGGGCTATAACCGGTCTTTTAGTAGTGGGACTCGCTCTTTTAGGAATAACCCTTTATTATATAATTCTAGAGCATTACAGTGTTCCTACCAAACAGATTTTAGAAGCTTTAGTAGCGCTTAGTTTCGGAGCTTCTCTGATTTCCATTTTTGCCAGACTTGGCGGCGGCATATTCACAAAGGGAGCTGATGTAGGAGCAGACCTGGTAGGAAAAATCGAAGCGGGAATTCCTGAAGACGATCCCCGCAATCCTGCAGTAATAGCTGACAACGTCGGCGATAATGTCGGCGACTGTGCCGGCATGGCCGCTGATCTTTTTGAAACTTATGTTGTCACCTTAGTCGGTACTATGCTTTTAGGATCTATTTATTTTACCGGCATTATGCAAACCAATTTAATTTTGCTGCCTTTAATTATTGGGGCAGTTTGTATTCTAGCTTCAATCTTAGGCACTTTTTTTGTACGTCTGGGAAAAAAGAAAAACATTATAGGAGCTCTTTACAAAGGGTTGATTGCCAGCGGCATTTTATCGGCTCTTTTTATTGGGCTAGCCATTAATTATACTATTGGTTTCCATGGAGAAAAAGCGACTATTGACCAAAGCACATTTGATGGTTATAACCTGTTTATTTGTGCTTTAATCGGTATTATTGTTACCGGTCTTTTAATGTGGATCACGGAATATTATACAGCTACCAAATATCGTCCTGTCAGATCCATTGCCAAGGCATCAATCACAGGGCATGGCACTAATATTATTCAAGGACTTGCTATTTCTTTGGAATCCACAGGCATGCCTGTGATTTTAATAGCTATTGGCATTTTAGCAGCCTATTTGAATGCCGAGCTATATGGTGTTGCCATAGCCGCCTCTTCGATGCTGGCATTAGCTGGCATGGTAATAGCGTTAGATGCCTATGGACCTGTAACTGACAATGCCGGAGGAATTGCAGAAATGAGCAAACAGCCTGAAGAGGTCAGGAAAATTACCGACCAACTAGATTCTGTTGGCAATACTACTAAAGCGGTAACAAAGGGCTATGCCATAGCCTCTGCTGCTTTTGCGGCGCTTGTACTATTTGCAGCTTTTATTGAAGATCTACAAGACTATTTCCCTCATTTACATACCAAGTTCTTCTTACAAGATACTTATGTCTTGGTAGGGCTATTAATTGGGGGGCTGCTACCTTATCTATTCAGTTCTATGAGCATTCAGTCGGTAGGAAAAGCCGCAGGAGCTATTGTAGAAGAAGTCCGCAGACAATTTAAAGCTTTACCCGGCATAATGAAAGGCACAGACCAGCCCAATTATGAAAAGGCAGTCGACATACTGACTAAAGCGGCTATCAAAGAAATGGTGCTTCCATCTCTTTTACCTGTTCTAGCTCCGGTTATTTCCTATTTTATCATTTTCTTTTTAGCTGGAGAGCAAGCTGGTTTTCTAACTTTGGGAGCAATTCTTCTGGGGGTTTTAGTAACCGGCCTTTTCCAAGCAATTTCCATGACCGGAGGAGGGGGAGCCTGGGACAATGCTAAAAAACTGATCGAATGTGGCATGTACGGCGGCAAAGGATCAGAAGCGCATAAAGCTGCTATAACTGGCGATACTGTAGGCGATCCTTACAAAGACACAGCAGGGCCTGCTATTAATCCGATGATTAAAATTACCAATATTGTAGCTTTACTTTTATTGGCAATTTTATCGAAAAAGTTCTAATCAAAAAATTTAGCTAGTCAGCTATTATTTTTTAATAATAGCTGACTTAGAAACTTGATTAGTTGATCAATTAATAATTTATTTATCAACAAAAAAGCCCAGTAAAAAAAACTGGGTTTTTTTGTATTTTTCAAGTTTTAACTTTTTAATATTTTCTTGTTAATAAGATGCTATGCTATAGAATTTTAAGGTTTTTTTTTGAGCGTTACAGCTTGCGTGATTAACAGCTGAAAGCAGACCTGGAACCAAAAAAAAGAACAATCTTCCTTGAGGCATATACATATAAGGAAAATCGCAAAGGCCGATAAAGAGCATACCTAGAAAAAAACTAAATAAAAGCGTTCTTTCTAAAAGATAAGGAAGCCTAAAAAACCGGTAACCTAAAAAACCAATAAAACCTAAAAAAAACACAAGAGCAAAAATTCCTTCTTCTGTTGCAATTAAAAGATAAATATTATGGACCACTCCCCCCACTGTTTTATCTATGTATTTATCTTTAATTTCCTGAGAAATAAAATTAGGATGTTTTTTTTCGAATGCAAAAAAACCGATGCCCAAGAAAGGATATTTTTTTAAAATATTCCAAGACAGTTCATTATAATACATTCGTCTATTATCTGAATTTTTAACGCTGCCTTCATAACTTATGACCCCTCCTCGTTGCCGGTACTGAAAAAAAAGCAGACCAAGCGATAAACTTACGGCTAAAAATAATAAAGCAGTTATTTGGGCTACTTTCTTTTTTTCTGCATAAGAAGCTCTTAGCAGAGTATAAAACACAAAAAAACCGGTACTTAAAATTAAAGCAAAAAGAGCCGCTCTGGAGAAACTTAAAAAAAGAGCAAAAACCTGCACAAATAAAAAGACTGTAATTAATTTGCGATTGTTTGATTTTCGAGTAAAAAACCAAAAATAAAGACTGGCCAGAATCGTAAAAAACATAAAAGCGCCGAAATTATTGGCATGCGGCAAGGTGCCGACAGCGCGAGCGATCAGCTGGTTTTTTTCCGAAGCATTAAAAAGAGCATCGAAAAGCCAAAGTCTGCCACCTTGAGAACTCAGGGTTGCTACATTAAACTGTTCTGGAGAAAATTTTGGTTCGTATAAAAATCTTAACCCGAGAGAATGCTGTGAAAAATACTGCCAAATACCAACTGTTGCCTGAAAAACAGCCAAGATTAAAATTCCGGCAAAAACAATTCTCATAACTTGATAAATTTTATCTTTTAAACTAACGAGCAAGGAATAATAAGCTGCTGTCATTAAAAAATTAAAAGCCATAAAAAGCTGAAAATAGGTAAAAGAGAAAACTGAAAAAACTAAAGAAAGAAAAATACACAAGTTCAAAGCATATAAAAAAAAAGCACCTTCCAGCTGAAAAAACTCTTGCTTCTTTATGAAGCCTTTTTTAATAGATATGATCAAGGCTGAAAAAATACAAAGATCGGAAAAGAAAAACCAAAAACGGCGAGAAAAAAATTTAAAACCTGCCAAGCCATTTAAAAAGTGTAAAATGTTTTCGGACAGCCGAAAATGGCGCGGGAACGCTTCTGTCAAAGCAAAACAAAGAGCAGCTGTCAAACTTAAAGCTATCAGCCAAATGTAGAGATTTTTAAGATTGGGTCTTTTTGAAGCAGCGTTAATTATTTTAGATTGCACTGCCGTTTCTGTTATCATAAATTATTTCCTTATCATTATTTTTTCTATTTAAAGCATTTATTTCTTTTTTTAAATATATAAACATATCGATTAATCAATCTGAGCAATTTAAACATAATAACATTTCAGTTTTTTTCAGAAAAATGCTAAAAATTAAACTTTAAAAAAAAGCTATTTAACTTTCCTGAAGGCATAATTCCTTTTGCTTTAGCTGTTTTAGGCTATCCTGATGAGAACAAATCAACAGATGAACATTTTAAAAAAGAAAGAATGCATTTTAAAAAGTGGTAAAAATTTCATCACATTTAAACTTAAAACTCGCAAAGCATTGTCGCTGATAGTTTAAAATTTATATCTTTAACTATGAGAAAGCAGATCAAGAATTAACTTTTAAAGCATGTTGATATTTTTCTTTGGCTTCTTTTTTCCGTTCTCGTTTAGTAACTAGGGCTGTTAAAGCACAATTAGTCTGAACTGTTAACAGTACGCCTCCCGGAGCTAAAAGAGACTGAATTGCCAGCATAATGATAATGGCAGGCTGGACTGGAATTGAAAAAGGATCAAAAGTCAGCGCTAATAAACTATAGGCAATCACTGTAGGGGCACCTGCTGCTGCCATAGTGGCAAAAATGCAGGCCACTAACAAAATTATCCCGGAAAGAAGATTAATAGGCACATCATATAACTGAACAAAGAAAATAGTGGCAAAAGCAAATGTAAAAACAAAACCGAAACCAAAAAGAGTAAAGTTTAAAGGAATAAGCAGATTAACAGAGGTTTGCTCCAAATGAAAATCTTCTTTAAGGCTTTTAATAGCTACCGGCATAGCGATAAATGGATTTTTAGCGCCGAAAGCAATCAGCATAGTTTCTTTAAGATAAGACAGACTTTTTAAATAAGAAACACCTGATAATTTCCAAAGAATCAACGAATTCAGAAAAACCAAAATAAATACGCCTGAATAAAAAATGCCGATAAAACTGGTCATACCAATTAATACAGAAGGTCCGGTAGAAACAATCTGTCCTGCTAATAAGCAAAGCAGACCCAAAGGCAAAATATACATGACCCAATGGATAATTTTTTGAAATGCCGTGAAAAGGCCTAGACTAATATCAAAAATAGGCGCGCTTAATTTTTTAGGAGTAAAACCTAAAGCGATGCCTAGAAAGCAGGCAAAAAAGACAACCTTGAGCATTTCTTCAGAATTTAGGGATTTGAAAATGTTCGAGGGAATAACTTTTAATAAAAAGACTAAAATTTTGCCCATTTCTTTTTGTTTTGTAGGCTTATAAATGCTAATAATTTTTTCTGCAGCAAAGTCACTGTCTTCGTTGCTTTCTGCTTTGGCTATCAGTTTACCCATTTCGAAACGGGCCTGGGGATTTAAATAAGAAGCCGGTTTAGTAACAATAGCGAAAATAATACCGTAAGCCGCAATAAAAATTAAAAAAACGCCTAAAATGGCTAGAAAACGCTTAATATACTCTCTAAAATGGGGCTGATGATAAATTTTTCCAATGGATGAGATAATTGAAGTGATAATAATTGGCAAGATACACATCTTTAAAAAGGAAATATAAAGTTTTCCCCATGGAGATAAAAGACGGGCCATGTCAGGATAATAAAAACCAATCCAAATACCGGCAATAATAAATATTATCATGGATATAGAATAAATGAGAGTATATCTTTTATTCATGTGCCCCTACTTCGTAGTATTTTTGAATAATTTCAACAAAGCCTAGTTTTGGACGTCTGTCTAAATAGGTATTTACAAAAAAGAGCAGGTGAGGGTTTTTATAGTTTACGAAAATACAAATAGGATCCTGAAAGTCGCGGATTTCCACTGTTTCGATATATAAAATATCATTAGGATTAAAAAGAGCAAAAGTCTTGATCTCTTTTTCGTCTACCAAACCGGCTGTGATATTTCCTTTTTTTACTTCTTGTATTAAAAATTTTTGATATGGATAGCCTCGCAGAGTAGCGTTTTTAAATATCCGTTTGGCAAAATACTCATAGGCTGAGTCTTTTAAATAACCAATCACTGCCTGTTTGGTATCTATGCGCTCAAAAAAGTTACTTTTTCGTTTCAGTTCTGAAAATTTTAGCCTGTTGACTAAAAGGCCCTCATATAAATGAATATAAGGTTTGGAAAAGCTACTTTTTTTAGCCCTTGACATAGTTCCTGATAAAACAGAAATTCCCAGGTCTATTTCGCCTTTTTCTACCTGATCTACTACGCCTTGGTAAGTTTGAGAAGAGCGATTTAAGACTAGCTTGACCCCTAAATATTTAGCCAGGTCTTCGGCCATATCGATATCCATACCGATTAATTTCTCATTTTTATCATAGAAAAAAAAGGGGAATTCATTGGTGCTGCCAATAATGCCTACTCTTAAAACGCCTCTGTCCAAGATTTTTTTTATATCAGGAGGATAAGAGTTATTTCGACTGTAAACAGGAGTAACAAAACAGACTAAACTAAAATATAAAATACTTAAAACAGGAAGAAATTTTATTTTTTGAAAAAAATAGCGCTTTTTGCCCATATCTAAAATTTTTTGTCCGGATAAAGAACCGGACATAATTCTCCTTAACTCTTATATAATAAAAATTTGGTCAAAATAAAAGTATTTTTTATCGTGATTGCTCAGGCGGCAGGTAACCGACGGTGCCTTGCT
>CAYXMS010000002.1:30913-85466 GCA_964466185.1 uncultured bacterium | reverse complement strand
CTTTAGAACAAAAAGCTTTTTTTAAAAAAACACTTAGAACATGTTCTGACGCCTACGAATACATTAGTTCTATAGTTTTCTTAAGTTCAGTAAACAATTGTGCTGTGGTTCTTGTGGATATTTTGAAAATGCCGATTTTGTCGGAGTCCTAAACATCCGACAAAAGAGACTCGGAATTTATATAGATGGGATGTCATAGGATCCGAAAAGGCCCTGTCAGCTGGCCTATTGCAGTTTCCTAAATACCACTTACCCAACCGACTTGCGATGGGAACTGTAATTCAAGTCTTCGCCTTTGGGCGAGGATAGTTGGCGAAAGTTATTATTTTTTAATATCAAAATCAAAAGGAATAACATTATGACAGCTTCAGCAGCTAGGACAACCCCTAATTTTAATGGATCTTGTTTTATTAAACAGGAATTTTTTCCGACTTTACATAACATTGCTTTTCAATATGAAAAAACAGATATAGAAATACTTAATAAAATAAACGCTATATTAGACAACATTTACCATCCTGATATTGACAGGCAAGAAAATATTTTAGATGACAGGGACATTGCTGTTTTGACAGATGTAACAAAGATTTTATTAAAAAAAAATCAAAAATCTCAAGAAGCCTTGGCTTTTATCAGCCATTTTTTTACTTTTTTAGGCATTCTGCCCCCTATTACTATTTTCGTAAAAGAACCTGTAAAACCAGTCCCTATAAAAGTTCTACATATACAAATACAACAACTTCAAATCTCAGAACAAATAAACAATTTAGAACAAGAAACTATAGGCTTAGATAAAAAAATTCAAACTTTAACCAATTCCATTAATACCATCAAAGCACAAAGAAAAAGAGGTAATAGATCAGGACACAATTCTAATAAGCTTCGCAGGTTAGAACAACAAAGATCACGGTTGACTACCCAAAAAGATCAAATAAACCGACAAACAGAAAATCTAAAAAGAGAATTAATAATTTTAAAACAAAACATTAGCATTGCTTATAAACTTTAAACATTGCCTTATATATTTTTTTGAGACTCTTGTTCTTTCGTTAAAATATCTTGTATAATGGAAGTATATTCAGGAGTCAGTTTTTTTTCTGCAAAAACTTGAATTCCATCAGGCTTTAATTCTATTAAATAGCCTTTTCCTACATTAAGCGGATTTAATGGCTGAACTAGCCTTACAGCACCAACAGCCGCAAAAGCAATACCAGAACCAACTGATCTAATAACATTCCAAGTTCTGGTTTGAACATTTCTTTTAGCTTCTTCTTGCTGCTTTTTGTTTCTTTCTTCTTCTTCTTGTCTTATGATTTCTAAGCGTTTTTCGCCTACTTTAATAAAAATTTTTTCTAAAAGTTTTTGATCTTTTTCTTTAGGCGAAGAAAATAGTGCTTCCAGTTTTCTTTTCCAACTAGCGGGAGTATTTCTGCCATTTTTAAGTTCTCTGCAAACAGTAGAAGATCTACCGGAAATCTGGTTTTGCAAAGGAGACGAAAAAAAATTATAAACTAACTGAATAGCCCCTACTAAAACTCTTTGCAGCCATTCAACAGCAAATTTAAAACTTGTGGTAATTCTCTCTTTTACATATAAAAAAAAAGCAGACCAGGAATTGTCGGGAGACGAAACAAAAGAAATTGTATCGGTATTGCGAGCTAACGATTTAAAACGAGAGGCTTTTCTACCAGATCCAAAACGAAGCGGCAATCTGTTTGTGGCCTGAGTATGATTTATAGCTCTAGGGGTGCTAGATCTCAAAGTTGACTCAAGCATATATCTTATACCTTTTCCTTTGGGTTAAAAAGGTAAAATAATGTAAGTAAGCTATTTTTTTGACAATCTTTTTTTTTGCATGAGCAATTTGAAAAAATAAAGCCTTTTCAATTTACACCTCTTGGCAAGATTGAAAAAATCACATAAACTAAAAAATTATCAACAAGAGCATAAAACTCCTGGCTTTAGCCAAAAACGGCCATGTCAAAATAAAATCAGTTGGAAAATGGTAAAAACACATGTTTTTTCAAAGCTTAAAAAAGATTAAATCTTTCTACATATTTTCTTTTCATCTTTTTTTTATTTTATTTTGCAGTTTAATTAATATAACAGCAGATACCAAAGAAATTCCGTCAGATTACAGACCTAATTATTTATTGTATTTGGCAGGGAGCGGAAATTTAAACAGGGCTATTTCCTATCTGCCTTCTTTTTATCAGACAAAAAATTTGGATTTTTTGCAAAGACTAGCGGTTCTAATTTTAGAAAATGGACTAAAAAGTCTTGGAAAAGAAGATCAAAGACTAACTCTTTATGGAGCAGGCGTTGCTCTTTCCACCCATTCTTTAAAAATTTTAGAAAAGGGCCTGTATCTGTCTGATGCGCCATCGCAATTGATTGCTTTGCATTATTTAAGCATTTTACAGGAACAGCAAAGCGAATACCTGATCAAAAAAGCTCTTTCCAGTGATTTTTTAGAAGTCAGGGCTGAGGCTCTTTTTCAGTTATGCCTTAGAAAAGATCCATCCGCTATGGGGCAAATGGAAGCTCTCAGAGGCAAACTCCCCTCTGTTTTTAAACCATTCTTTCCTCAATTTCTAGCTTTGATCGGAACGCCTGAAGCATCAGCCCGACTTAAATATTATCTACATGACGAAAATCCGGAAGTTCGGCTGGAAGCAATTTTAAATATTGCTAAATATAAAAGAGAAGAGCTGCTTTTTTACCTTAAAAGAAGGTTTAAAGAAGCACTAAATCAAGACAAAGAAGCTCTTTTATATGTTTTAAGTTCTTTTGGCGATACTGTTTTTTTAAAGGAGTTTGAGCAGCTGGTTGGAAAACATAATCCAAACCTGGAAATTGCCGCTATCTTAGCATTAAACCGACTGGGATATAAAAAATTTAACCATTTTCTTTTGCAAAAAGCGGCAAAACATTCCTTGTTGGCGATCAATGCCTGCAGTCAAATAGATAATAGCCAACAGCTTTTAAGTAAACTGGCCAAATCAGAAAATTTGCAAATCAAGGCCAATGCAGCTTTTGCTCTTTTGGAAAAACAAAATGCCGCTTGTCTGCCATTTTTAACTGACATTTTAACCTCTGATATTTTTTTAGAATTTCATTTTTCGCCAGGCAGAACTTTAAAATACATACAAGCCTATTCTACTCCTTCTTCTTCTACAAACAGTGAAATGTCCATACTAGTTAAGGAAGAGCTTTTAAAAATGGCTCTTGAACTTGAAGAAGAAGACTTTTTAAAACTGGCTGAAAAAATTATAGGAAAAGAAAAGACTCAGCTAGCCCCTGTTTTATTCAAACTTTTAGAAAATATTAATACTCCGGCTTCTATTGCCCTTTTACAAAAAACTGCAAAAAGTAATTTGCCTTTTTTCAGAGTCCACGCCCATTTGTCTTTATTTCGTTTAGAAAAACCGGGGCTGCATGAGATTTTTTTAATCGAATGGTTAGAAGAACAGGCGGCTCAAGCTAAAATAAAACTAAAACAGTTTGACTCCGGAAAAACCCGCTTTAACAAAAGCCAATTTGAGCTCTCCCGCGACGAGATATCGCAGCTTTTCTTTGAAATCATTACTACTTTTGTCGAAAAACATTCTTCAAGAGCATCAGAGATAATCTTAAAAGCTATAGCCACAGGTCCGCCCAGCAACCGCTATCCCTTAGCAGGACTACTCTTGCGCTCTATTGAATAGATTTTGATTTTCTCTAATCTTCTATTCTATTAAAATTAAACTTGATTTTATGCGTTTATTATTTGTTTTATCATTTTTGTTTGGCCTGTCTATATCTCTTTTAGCGACTTCTCCTCACTTAGAAGAGATAGCCGTTTCTTTTCAGAAAAATTTAGCCCGTCATGGACTAGAACAAAACAAACTGGATGAATTAAAAAAAGATGAAATTTCCATTTCCGAACTGACAGTAGATCTAAGAAATCCAACTTTTTTAGGCGGTACATTAACCACTACAGAAGGCGGAGTAATTAAAAATAAAGATTTAAGAATCCAGGCTAAAAAAATCCGCTATACCAAACTGCGTGAAAAAAATACGGACAAACATTTTATTGAAGCCGAAGAAGATTTGATGATCATTTATAAAAACCGGGTCTTTGTTGGTAAAAAGCTAAAATATGACTTTTTACACAAAACAGGTCTGATCTATGAAGGCAAAACTTTTATTTCTCCTTGGTATTTGGGAGGCAGTGAAATTAAACTGAAAGCCGATGGGAATTATGCTATCAAAAATGTTTCCATTACTACTTGCGAAAGCGCTAATTCCGCTTGGGACATCCATGCTAAAAAAATCATTGTAGAAAAAAGAGATCTGCTATCTGCGCAAAAAGTACGTTTCCGGCTTTTTCAAATGCCGGCTATCTGGCTGCCCTCTTTTAAACTAAACATGAAAAAATTTATAGCCAAGCCTATTTTCCGTTATAAAATAGATTTCGATAAACCTTTCAGCCCGCGTGTTTCTTTGCGCTATCAAATTTATTCATGGCAAGATTTTGCTTTGTTTATAAGAGGCGATTACCGCATCGCTAAAGGACCAGGCGGAGCTATTGAAACCGAATATTTTCCAGAGCATAAAAGAAGCTCTTTTGTTACTAAAAACTATTTTGCCAGAGATTTAGTTCCTAACGATCCTAAAAACCGTAGAAGATACCGCTTGCAAGGGGCATATCATGGGATTAGCGAAAATAAAAAGACCACTATCGACCTGACCTGGGACAAATATTCCGATATTGAGATGCCGTCAGATTTTAAAAGTACAGATTTTGAAATTAACACCGCTAAAAAAACCGAGCTTAATATCCGCAATCAAAAAAGAAAAATTATTTCAGTTGTACATGCTCACCATAGGGCTAACACTTTTAATACTCTAAAACAGGACCTGCCTTCTATATTTTGCCATATCCATCCTTTGAAGTGGCAGCAAACCGGTTTGCAGTTTTCTAACTGGATGAAAATAGCCTATTTAAACTATGGCTATTCTGACAAACTTAAAACTGATCTAACCGGGTTTCAGGCGGTTAGGGGCCAATTTTTTGAAGAAGCACTCAAAAAATTTGATATTAAAGGGCTGGTTTTAACACCTTATTTTGGCCTAACCGGCCTGTTTTATAGCGACTCTCCCGATTCTTCTGTCAGATGGCAGGGAGCGTTATTTTATGGCTGTCAATTAAAAAGCACTATTTATAAAGATTTTCTCCAGCATCAGCATCTGATCATTCCCTATATCAAATATGAAGGTCTTTCCAAGCCGCTTTTAGACAATGATAAAATCTATATTTTCAGCATAGCAGACGGTTTACATAGATTAGATCTCATCAAGTTAGGACTCAAAAATTCTCTAATCTCTCTGTCCCCTGCTAAATTCGCCCCTACTTTTGAAGCTGATCTTTATTCCCAAGCTTTTTTACACAAAGACGTGCCTTTAATTTCTTTTCCTAAAGGCTATTTGGATCTTAGAATGCTTTTTTCTGATTTTGCCCTAACCAACCAAAATGCCTGGAATATTGCACATCACAAATTCGATTCTGCCAAACTGCGTTTTAGCTGGACAGCCAGTCAAAATTTAGCCTTATCTTTAGAATATCGCTACCGTTCAGCATATGCCTGGCGCAAAGCCGACGAAAACAATTTTATTTTGGACCTGGCCAGACCTGAAAAAAAACTTCTAGCTTCTCCTGTTTCCGATCGAAGGCACACGATTTTGTCCAGTCTTTATTGCAACATTAATCCTTATATGTCCTGTGAATGGCAATCCCACCATGGTTTTGGCAGAAAAGGAGAACCTCCTTATAACGAATTTGAAATTGGTTTCTATATCAAACTGGCCACTTCCTGGAAAATTAAGCTCAGCTGGCAGCATACCAAAACAGATAACAGGGTCAGTTTTGACTATTATCTGCTAAAAATTTAAACTGAACATGGTTTAAAATAAATAAAAAGACAAAAAATATTCGCATGATTGCATCATTTTTTTGCTAGTAAACGTTACTTTTTGGAATATTTATTTTTGATTTCCCTCAGCAGAGGATCTATTTCATTTTTAACAGAATCCGTAGTGCGATCAATAAAAAGCTTGCCGTTTAAATGATCATTTTCATGCATGATTTCTCTGGCTTTAAAACCATAGATATCTAAAGAGATTTTTTCTCCTTCCAAATTCAAAGCTTCCACATGAATGCCGTAAGGCCTATCTATTTCTAAATAAAGCCCCGGAAAAGAAAGGCAGCCTTCGGTCATTTTCTCTCTCTCTTCTGTGGGATTAGAAAGTACGGGATTAATAAAGACTTCAGGCTCTCCCAAAGAAAAATTGCCTTCTGCATCCTTAATTTCCGGCCGTATGACAAAAAGACATAAATCTTTGCCCACCTGCGTAGCAGCCAGCCCTATCCCATTGGAAGAGTCCATAGTTTCAATCATATCTGAAACCAGCTTATGAATATCAGGTGTAATCCTTTCGATCTTATGGCATTTTTTTCTTAAGATCACATTGCCATAATAACAAAGAGGCAAAATCATCGTCCGGCCTCTTCAATCTGCGCTTTTTCTCTCATGATGCGTTTCCGGCCAATATTATTGGTCCATAAAGAGAGCAAAATACAGGAAGATAAAAAAATCACAGCTAAATAACCGGTTAATTTTTTAACTACATCAGCAGTTGATGTGCCGAATAAAGAATCTGAACTGTCTCCGCCAAAAGAAGCTCCCAGTCCCATGGTCTTAGACTCTTGGATCAAGATAATAAAACTCAAAAGCAAACAGATAATAATAAAAGCGGTTAAAAAAAAGTAAAAAGCGAATGTCATTTTTCCACCTCAAAAATGTTTAATAATTGTTAAAAAGCTCTCCGCATCCAAAGAAGCGCCACCAATTAAAGCCCCATCGATATTTTGCTCATTCATTAATTCTTTTATGTTATTCGGTTTAACCGAACCTCCATAGAGCAGATATATTTTTTCAGCTGTTTCTTTACCAAACATGTTTTCCAGCTCTTTACGAATAAACAAGTGTGCTTTTTCAGCACTGGCAGCAGTCGCGCTTTTGCCTGTGCCAATAGCCCAGACAGGCTCGTAAGCAACAATAACTTTAGAAGCTGTTTCTTGAGTTACTTCTTTTAGTCCTTTTTCGATTTGTCTTTTTAAAACATTTTCCGTATCGCCGGCTTCGCGCTCTTCGCCTTTTTCGCCAATACATAAAATCGGCTGCAGATCATCTTTGAGGGCTTTTAAAACTTTTTTATTGATGAACTCATCAGTTTCCTGAAACAGATTTCTTCTCTCGCTATGTCCCAAGATGGCAAATTCAGCACCTGCTTCTTTCAGCATAACGGCAGCTATTTCACCGGTAAAAGCGCCTTTTTCCGCATCATTCATATTCTGGGCGCCAATCACAATCTTGCTGTCTTCTGCTGCATGGGCCGATCTTTCAATGGCGGTAAAAGGCACGGCCAAATAAACCAGAACCTTGCATTCAGTAATTTGAGAAGATATTTTTTTAATAAACTTTTCACTCTCTTCTATAGTCTTGTGCATTTTCCAATTACCGGCAATAAGGGGTATTTTTTTCATAGCGACGATACCTTTTTTAAGTTATAATTCTAAACTAGATTAAACTCTGCTTGCAAGCTTAAAATCAAGGATAAGTTTTTCTATGGAAAGCCTGGTTTCAAAAAAAGTTTATAGCGTCTCCGAACTGACCTACAGCATAAAAAATCTTTTAGAAGCCCAATTTGCCTTCATATCGGTAAAAGGGGAAATTTCCAACTTGCGAGTTCAAAGCTCCGGCCACAGCTATTTCAGTTTAAAGGACAGTTCTTCTCAGCTTAGCGCTGTGCTTTTTAAGGGCAATGCCCGAAAAATATCGAAAAAAATAAAAGAAGGCGACCAGGTTATTTTAACCGGAGAGATATCGGTTTATCCTCCTCGCGGCAATTACCAGCTTATTGTCCGGGAAATTCATTTTTTAGGCTTGGGCGAACTTTTGTTAAAATTGCATGAGCTGAAAAAAAAGCTCAAAGAAAAAGGTTATTTCAACCAAGACAAAAAACAAAAACTACCTGCTATTCCTACCAAAATCGGTATTGTCACTTCTCCTACCGGAGCTGTTATTCAAGATGTTATCAATGTTCTTAAAAGAAGGCACCCCGGCTTTCATCTGATTTTAAACCCCGTTAAAGTACAGGGAGAAGGATCCGCTGAAGAAATAGCCCTGGCTATCGCAGAATTTAACAAATATAAGCTTGCCGACGTTTTGATCATAGGAAGAGGAGGGGGCAGTCTGGAAGATCTATGGGCCTTTAACGAAGAAATTGTTGCTGATGCTATTTTGCAATCCAAAATACCCATTATTTCTGCTGTCGGCCACGAGACCGACACTTCCATTGCTGATTTTGTAGCCGACATACGCGCTCCCACCCCTTCTGCCGCTGCTGAAATTGTCATTGCCGAAAAAGAGCAGCTTTTACAAAACCTGAAAAATTTAGAAAAACAGCTTAAAAAAGCCCTGTTTTCTCAAATTGCCAATCTAAGAAATCAATTGATGCAAATTCAAAAACAGCCCTTTTTAGCTAACCCCTATCTTTTCATTTCTCCAACTGCGCAAAAACTAGATGAGTTACAGGCTAATTTAGATTTTTCTATCAAAAATATTCTCAAACAAAACAAAAATTTATTGCTTTATTATTTCAAGCAATGCCAAGCTCTTAGTCCACTTGCCCAATTAAATCTTTTAAAACAAAAACTTAATAGCTTAAGAAAAGAAACGACCATTTCCATAAAAAATACTTTAAATCAGAAAAAAATGGCTTTTTCGCCTCTCATTTTTCAGGAAAACCTAAAAAGCAATTTTTTCAAAATCTTGGAAAACAAAAAAGAAAAGCTGCGAAATCTAAAAAAAATCAAAAATTCTATAGATCCTAAAAATCTCTTGAAAAAAGGCTACAGTATCCTCTTTTCTCAAAAAGATGAATCGATTATCCTTTCTTTTAAAAATCTGCCCCGCGACAAGAAATTTTTTGCTCTTTTGAGCGATGGTAAAATTTTAGCAAAATCAGAAGGTGTTGTTTATGGAGAAAAAAAATAATGATCAAACAGATACTCAAACCAGTTTAAATTTTTCAAATGACAAACCGGAAAATTTGAACAAGAATAATTTTGAAAAAGATTTTGAAAGATTAGAAAAAATGTTAGAAGAAATGAATGAAGGACAGCTGTCTTTAGACAGGTCTTTGAAATTGTTTGAAGAAGCCAATGGTTTAATTAACAACTGCCATGAAAAACTGCAATCTGCCGAGCAAAAAATTGAAAAGCTGCTGAAAAACCGCCAGAACAATATTTTAGTAGATGAAAACCAAACCCCTGTCAAAGAAGAGTTCGAGCCTGAAACAAATCCTTTCGCAAATTAATTTTTTAACTCAAATTAAATTAATTGTTTCAGAAAAAGTTAGTTGTCCCTACTTAAAGCAAGGGTTTTGAGCCATAAAAAAACTTTAAAAGTAAAATCAAGGCAAAATTTATGCCCTCTTTATTAGAAAACCTTAAACATTCTGAAGACTTGGCTCTTTTAAATTTAGAAGAGCTGCAAAAGCTAGCGAAAGAGATTCGGCAAAACATCATAGAAGTTGTAGAAGCTAACGGAGGGCATCTGTCTTCTAATTTGGGCATTGTAGAACTGACTATTGCTTTGCATAGAGTCTTCGCATCTCCCAAAGACAAATTTATCTTCGATACTTCCCATCAGACATATCCCCATAAACTCTTGACCGGAAGATATGAACATTTTTCTAGTCTGCGTAAATTCAGAGGACTTTCCGGCTTTGCCAGTCCGGAAGAGTCCAAACATGACCATTTTTTTTCAGGCCACGCCGGAGTTGCTCTGTCTCAAGCTTTGGGACTGGCTAAAAATCGCGACCTGGAAGAAGAGCATATATGTTCAAGCCATTGCAAATATTGTTTAAAAGACCAGAAATTAAAAAACAATCCAGAACTGATAAAAAAAGCGCGGCATATTATTCCTGTTTTGGGAGACGGTTCTTTTACTAATGGACTGATTTTTGAAGCCTTAAACAATCTGCCCAAAAACCTGAAACGTTTTATTGTCATTTTAAATGACAATGGACTGGCTATTTCTAAAAATGTCGGCCATATAAAAAATATTCTTTCCCGTTTTATAAACCACCCAAAAGCCAACAATTTTTATTTTAAACTGCAAAATCTGCTGTCTAAGATACCCTCTTGCGGCAATGTCTTGGCAAATCAAGGGCAAAAAATTACCGAATCCATAAAAAACCTGGTTTCCCCTGCTACTTTTTTTGAACATTTCGGTTTGGCATACATCGGTCCGATTGACGGCCATGACCTTAAAAAGCTAATAGAAACTTTGCACAGCACCAAAAATTTAAACCGGCCGGCAATTGTGCATGTTCTGACGGAAAAGGGCAAAGGATTTAATTCAGCTAGAGAAGACCCCACCGCATATCATGGAGTCCAGCCTCTGGCTTTAAAAGATCGCAGCAGTACCAAGACAGCTGAAATAACCTTCCCTAAAATTTTTGGCCGTCATTTATATAAGATGATTAAAAAAGACCCTAAAATTATGGTGCTTTCCCCTGCTATGCTTTCAGGTTCTGGTTTAAATCAAATAGCAATAGATTTTCCGGACAACTGCCAGGATGTAGGTATAGCAGAAGGCTACTGCCTAACCTATGCCGGAGGGCTTGCTTTAAATAAAAAAATCAAAGTTGCTGCAGTCATATATTCTACTTTTTTACAAAGGGCTTTAGATAATCTGTTCCACGATATCTGCCTGCAAAAAGCTCCCGTTCTAATTGGCATAGATAGAGCCGGGCTTTCCGGTCCTGACGGGCCAACGCATCATGGTATTTATGATCTTAGTTTTTTAAATGCCATGCCCAACTTGGTAATCGCCCAGCCCCGCAACGGACAGGTTTTAACAGAACTGTTAAACAGTGCATTCGGCTATAGACGGCCCATAGCCGTACGCTATCCCAACTTAAAAACTTTTCAAGATCCCAAAAATCTCAAAAAAAGAGAATGCGGCGCAGCCGAAATCTTATCTGCCGGCAAAGATCTTCTGCTAATTGCCTTGGGGCATATGAGCAAAACGGCATTTGAGGTCAAAGAAAAGCTTTTGAAAGAAGGGATTAATGCGACTATTGTTGATCCTGTTTTTTTAAAGCCTTTAGATTTTGATCTTTTTTTAACCCTGCTTTCTACCCATCAAATGGTTGCAACAATTGAAGAACATGCAGTATCTTGTGGTTTAGGGGCGATTATAAATAATTTTATTATGAGACAGGGCCTGTTTCATAATTTACAAGTATTTAATTTCGGTATTCCAGATACTTTTGTCAAGCATGGAAAAAACTCTGAATTGCTCAAAGAGCTGGGACTAGACGCTGAAAGCATTGCCCAAAAAATTTTGAAACAAGTCCATAAATTGGTCGGCGTATGTTAATAGCCTTATTTTTAGATTCAGAAAAGCCTAAGGCTTTCGAAATAGCCAAGCAGATTAAAAATTTTCTCAAAGAAAACAAAATCAAACTGGCAGTTGAAAATAGCCAGTCCAAAAAATTAAAACTGCCCAAACTGTCTTCTTTTAACGAAAGCAAAATAGATCTGATTATTTCCCTAGGCGGCGACGGCACTATGTTAAGGGTAGCTCATAGCTACTCACATTTAAAAGCTGCTATTTTAGGCGTTAACATCGGACAAATCGGTTTTTTGTCCGATGTGCCTTTGGACAATCTGCTATCGGGATTAAAAGACCTTATCGGCGGCCACTATACTGTTGAAAAAAGACTGATGCTGGAAATAGAAACCGATAAAAAAAAGTTTTTAGCGGCCAATGATTTAGTCATGCATCGAGCAAGCAATCCCCATCTGATCCATTTTTCTGTTTTTGTTAAAAATACCTATTTAAACACTTTTGTTGCCGACGGGCTTGTCATATCAACGCCAAATGGCTCGACTGCTTATTCCTTATCGGCTGGCGGTCCAATTATTTATCCGACTCTGGATGCTTTATCCATCAATCCAATCTGCCCTCACACCATTTCCGTCCGTCCCATTATCCTAACCGCAAAAGAAGAAATTACCATTCACTACTTAGGTCCCCAGGAATATTCCCTAGATATCTGGGCAGATGGGGTAGAGACCTGTAAAATGCTCAAAAACACCTCTTTCAAGATTAAAAAAAGCAAATACTATTTCAAACTGGTCAAATTAAAAAACCACGATTATTTCGCGACTTTACGTTCTAAACTTGGCTGGATCGGCAAAATCTCTTAAAAAAAATTTAAAAACTTTACATAAATTATTTTAATCCTCTTAAATTTTAACAGTTTTTAAGAGGAGTTTTTTATAATGCCGTCCAAATTTTCTAAGAATTTGACATTTTTTATAGTTATTACCTGTCTAGCCTTACAAATATCTGCTGTATTTTCCCAAGAAGCTTTAATAGACCATATATCAGGCTTTGATTTAAACGCCGCAGACTGCGTCTCAATGAAAACCGGCCATTTCACAATGGAAAAAGAAGATCTTTTAGTCCGGGCAAAAGAGCCAATTTCGATTAAGCGTTTTTACTCTAGTGAAAAGCGCAGGGAATATGAGGGCGGCTGGAGTTTTCTACCTCAGACAAAAGCAGAATTTAAAAAGACGTCTTTTTATCAAAAAATCAAAACTAAAATAGATTCTAAAAACAATGCTTCCCAACCCAAATATCGTCTTTCAATTAGTCTGGATGACAAAACCGAAACCAGTTTAGAAGGAGTTTTACATAAAGACACTCAAACCATTTCTTTTTCTACAGCCTTGTCCACAGGTTTGTCATCTACGAGCAAAACATCTTTTGAAGATACGCAAAAAAATACCAGCAAACTAAAGATAGAATTGGACTTGGTCTATTGCCGTTTAATAGTTTTTTTTCCGGACGGCCGTTTAAGGGTTTATTGGACAAATGCCAAGACTTGCAATGATTTGAGCCATCAGATTTTACTGCTTACCATGGAAAAGAAACCCAACGGCTGCAAAATCATATATTCTTGGGATGAATCGGACAGGCTAACAGAAATCAAAACAATTTCCCCTTCAGGAAAACACACTTATGGCTGGGCCAGATTTTTCTACACAGGCTCAGGAGAGAGCAAACATAATTTTCAGATAAAAGCCAGCGATGGAAGACAGCTGCAATATAATTTTACCAGGATCCAAAGAAAATCAGACAAACAAGAATCTCATTATTTAAAAGTGCTTAGCAGCTCTTTTGCTCCTACAGAATATTATGAATATCAATCCTCTCATAACAAAAAAGGACCCTGTTTAGAAAGCATCCGCCTGCCCCAAGGTAAAATCATCGAAGTCAAATATTTTAATATTGACAAACAGAAAAACTGTAATTTGGTCAAAGCTTTAAAACTGCCAGACAGTCAGGGACAAATGCAACAGGTTTATAATTTTTACTATCAAATCGAAAAGGAAAAAGGGGAAAATCAAATTGTTCTAAGCCGCAGGACAGATAAAGAAAACAATTTAAACTGCTATCATTTTAAGCAGGGCCGTTTAACGCTAATCGAATATTTCACAAACCAACAGACAGGCATTTTCAGCTGGTCTTCTTTTCAAACGAAAAAACATTCCAGCCAGAAATTTTATTTCAATCCTGCAGGGCAGCTGGTTTCCAAAGCCCTTTTAAATGCCGAAGACAAAATTGTGCTTTGCAAACATTTTAAATATGACAGATTCGGCAGAATTATCAAAGAAACTATGTTAGCAGATTTGACAGGAGACAACAATTTTGCTTTAAATCTCAATTTGTTGGGAGAACCTCAAGGACAAACAAAAAAAGGCAGCTATAGTAAAATCTACAGTTACTCAAACAACAAATTTAATTTAAGAGAAACCGAAAAAGAAGAAACCGGCCTTCTAACTGAATATACATACCTGCCCGACACAAATCTGATCAGTTCTCAGCTTATTAAAGACAGTTTTAAGAATAAAATTCTAGAGCGTTATTTTTTCGAATATGATAAAGAGCATGTTTTGATAAAAAAAATCTATGATGACGGCTACAGTTCAGACAAGGATTGTTTAGATGGGGTAACCATTAGACATATTAGCTGCATTTTCCCTTCTGAAAAAGCCAGTTCTCTCCATTTTCCTGAAACTATAGAAGAAAAATATCTGGATTTAAAAACACAAGAGGAAAAGCTTTTAAAAAAAACAGTTTTTATTTACACTGAGCAAGCTCTATTAAGTCAAGAGAAAATTTTTGACAGCCAGAACAAACCAGTCTCTTCCATTAACTATAAATACAACGACAAACAGCTTTTAATCCAAAAAAAAGATTCAACTGGAATTAAAAAATACGAATACGACTCTAATTACAATTTAAAAAAAGAACAAAAAGAAAACAGGGTTAATTTCTTTGTCTATGACCAGTTAAATCGCCTAACAGAAAAAAGCTGTCAGTTAGAGCAAAAAAAAGAAAAAACATCTTTTGAATACGATTACAAAAATAACATCATAACAAGCAAAAATTCCAAAAACGCTAAAACCCATTATTTTTACGATAGTTTTTCCAACTGCATAAAAACCATTTATCCAGCTGTTTTAAACGAACACAAAGTCTTGATCGAGCCTGCCGTGGAGGCTGAATATGATATTATGGGCAACTTAATAAAAATTACTAACGGCTGCAGAGAAACTGTTCAAACATATTACACCGGATATCAAAAACCTTTTCAAATTATTGAAACAGACGGCAAAATAACCAGGCACATCTATTATCAAGACGGACATTTAAAAAAAACCATTTATCCTAATGGCAGGGAAGAATTTTTCAGCTATGATCTTTTGGGCAATTTGATCTATACAAAATACATTTCTCAAGACAAACGTTTGTTAGCTGAAGAAAACTGGTTTTATAAAGGCAGGAAACTTATAAAGCACATAGCCAAAGACGGATTGATTACCGAATATTTCTATGATGATTCCGGCAAAAAGATCAAGACCGTACAAAATAATGAAAAAATCACAAACTATAAATATGATTCTTTGGGCTTTGAAAACTGCAGAATTTCCCATCTCAATCCAAACCAGGCGTTAGTAGAAGTATACCAGAAAAACAATCATGGCCAGATTATTGGTGAGAGAAAAGAAAATTTAACTAAAAATCTTTTTTTCAAAAAAAATTACGAATATGGGCAAACCGGCAATGTAAAAACTATTGCCTCCTATCATCAAGCAGGCAGAGCGCAAGAGCATTTTTATTATGATTATAAAAAAAGACCTGTTAAACACAGCGACAGCCAAGGCTACATCCGCTCTTATACATATAAAGATTTGGAAAATACTCCAGAAGGCTCTTTTCAAAAAATTTTCAGCGATCCTGAAAATTTTATAACTCTAGAAACTTATGATGCCCTAGAGAGAATCATTGCTTTAGAAAAGCAAACGCCTTCCGGAGAAATCTGTTTCCAGGCCCGTTATTATTATGATGCTACAGGCCGACAGTTGCGTTTGGAAGAAGACCGATTTTTACAAGGCCAATATCAAAGTACCAAAGTAACAGAAAAAAAATTCAAAAACAGCCCTGATTTTTTTGAAATTACTCTAGCAAAAGATTCTATTGCCGAAAAAAAATACCAAGTCAAGACTAGTAAAAACGGCAGACAGGGCACTTTTCAAAAACCATCAGGCAAAACACTTACCTATACTTATGATGAACAAGGCCATGTAACAGCTATTTATTCGTCTGACAAAAGCATTAATCTGAGCTATAGATATGACATTTCAGGAAGACTGACAGAGGCCTATGATCTAAAACAAAACCTAAAGATCCAGCGAACATATGATGGATTTGGCAATCTAATCAAAGAAAAAAACAACAATTTTACTATAAAAAAAGAATATGATCTTTTTGGCCGTCTGACAAAACTGATTTTGCCGGATGGGTCCTGGATAGGATATAACTATGACGAATGCCGTCTTATTAGCATTGAAAGATATAATGCAAAGAAAGAAAAAACTTTTTCTTACAAGTATTTAAAGTTTGATCTGAGCTTAAATCCCTTGGAAGCAGAGATAGAAAACCTAACTCCTGTTAAGTTTAAAATCGATCAGGCCGGCCGCAAATGTTTTATTTCTTCCCGTTATTTTCAACAAGCGATAGAACAATTTTCACCATCTGGCAAGGTGTTAAAAATTGCAACCCACGCCTTTCCCAGCAGCAGCTATGGCTATGACCATCTGTCCCAGCTAACTCAAGAAACCGGATTTTTCAACAATTTCTATCTTTTTGATTCTCTATCCAATTTAAAACAAAAAAACGAACAGGAATTTTCCATATCCGAAGCTTCTGAGAATTTATCCTGTTTTGAATATGATTTAGATGGCCAGCCCATATATGACTACCGGAAAAAAGCCAATTATCAATATGATGCGCTGGGCCGTTTAACAGTATTTGAAAATAGTATTTTCAAAATTGAATACAGCTATGACCCTTTAAATCGCAGATACAAAAAAACTATCTTTTCGAAAACACAAAACCAGCAAAACGCAAAAAAGCAGCATTTATACTTTATAAATTCAGACAATCTAGAAATTGCCGCCATTAATGAAGACCAGAAAATTCAAGACCTCAAAATCACCGAACCTGTTAACTCTTTGCAAAAAATACCCTTAACTCTGGCAATCGAGATTGACAGCAAGCTGTTTGCTGTTTTATCTGATCTTCAAGGCAATCCGGCAGTATTAATCGACCCAAAAGACAAACAAATCAAAGAAAGCTATCTGTACAGCGCTTTTGGAGAAAAAAGGGTTTTTTCAAGGCGCAGACAACAAATCAAAAAATCCCTTATCGGCAATCCTTTTGCTTTTCAGTCTATGAGAGAAGAAGAGCATGGACTCTTATTTTTTACCAACCGCTATTTTGATCCCTGTCTTGCCAGTTTTTTAACTCCTGATCCTTTAGGCTTTTCAGACAGCAGCAATCCGTATGCCTATGCCCAAAACCTGCCTTTAAACCAGACTGATCCGACAGGTTTTTATGCAGAAAAAGCATCCTTTTTAACGCCTTCTTCCGCTGCTTTTAATATGGCAAAAAATAATGCTTTACAAGCAGCCAATCAAAATCACCTGCAAAATGTAGTTTCTTTGCCATGTAAAATCAAACTGGCCGCTAAAAACACTTTCAATGTTCTCTCTTTTCCTTTTAAGCTGATCGGCCTGGGTCTGGAATTTTTATCTGAACAAACTCCTGTTCCCATTGTTCAAGACGCCATTTATGTAGGAGGCCGAGTTTTACAGTTCAAATTTTCCGCTTTCAAGCTCCCCTCTTTTAACTACTGCCAGCCTTCCATAATTAAATATGGACAATTTAACCCTCAGGCCAATGTAGTATATGTCAATGGAATCTTGAATGATCGTCAAGAGATAGAAAACAGCGGCCAGCTTTTATCCGATCTAATAGAAGACCAGGGTCAGTTGAATGTATTTCATAACCCTACCAAAGGACTTTTCAACGATCTAATGGAATGTATGTTTTTAAGCTGCGGTTTTCAAACTCCCGTTTCGCTTTCCTTAAACGCTTTTTTAAAAGACTATCTCCACGATATGGATACTAACAGCCGTCTTATGGTTGTAGCCCACAGCGGAGGGGCTTTAACACTTAAAGCGGCTTTAAAAAATTTATCAGAAGAAGAAAAACAGATGATAGAACTTAGAACCTTCAGCCCTGCCCAGTCCATTTCTGACAAATATGCTCATTCGGCCATTAATTATATATCTAAAAAAGATTTAATAGGCAATTTAGTCGGCCGGTCTTTTTCAGCTCCCATCTTTACAACTCCTTACAATGTACAAAAACTAAACGCTAGGGAAAGCGCCTATTTTATTGACCATCCTTTTTCCTCCGCTTCTTATCAAAAAATGCTAAGAAAAGAAATAGGAGAATTTTTTAATCCGGCCTTTTAAAAATTATCGCTATCAAAAATCTATTAAAAAAAAACAATGTATATTACTTAACAAAAGTAACTTATTTGCATTGGCAAGAATAAACATTCAAAGCCAGATCTAAATTAAATCCAGCTGCAAAAACAGATGTTCCAAAACAGTCCGCAGTTTGATATTCCGGGAAAGAGCTCTTCTTGCTTCATCTAACAGATCTGAGACTTTTTCTAAAGAAGGCAGAAAATTACTATTACCTACATTTTGTCGATTTAAATTAGATAAAGACTGTTGGGAATTTTGTTGAAAAGACAGTTCTTTTTTTAAAAGCTCTCTATGGTCAAAAAAGAAGAGAGTTTTCTGATCTGATATCTGTAAAAGATGCAAATCACGGTACCACATTAAAATATGTGAAAGGAAAAGTTCTATTTCTTTATGTTTTTTTAAAGATTTTGTCTCTGGCAGATTAAAAAAAGAGCTGATTTTATCCAGGTATTTCGCAAGTTCCAAATAAGAGTAAAGCTCTTTTCTGGAAAGCAGATCGAGCAAAAGACGGGTCTTTTCTTCAGTATCTACAAAAGAAGCGATCTCTGAAGCTCTTTCAATAGAGCCATGTGCTAGAAGGGATATCCTGTGAGCCTCTGATTTAGTTTTTCCCCAGCGCTGTAAAAGAGCCACCATATCTACTTTTTCAATAGCTAAAAAATTAAGCTTTACAGTGCGCGACAAAATAGTAGGCAGAATTTCTTCTTCCTTGCTGGTAACTAAAATAATATAACTATTTGAATCCGGCTCTTCCAAAGTTTTTAAAAGCGCATTGGCAGCAGCTGGCTGCATTCTATCGGCATCGGAGATCACAAAAAATTTGGCTCCGGCCTCAAAAGGAGCTAGATGGACAAGTTCGATCATGCTGCGCATGGAAGCAATATTATGCAAAGAAACTTTCCCTTCCGGCTGATACAGATGAAAATCCGGATGATTCAAAGAATCAATTTTTTTACTATCTTTTTCACTACCTTCCGGATACATGACAGCTAAGGCTAGTGCTTTAGCAAAAAGGCTTTTTCCAATACCTTCCGGACCGGAAAACAACAGGGTATGAGGCAATTTTTGCTGTTTAATAGCATTTTTAAGATAAGTCTTAATCGGATTATTGCCGATAATTTCTTCAAATAACATTTTTCTCTCTTAAATGATCCAGCGCTTTTTTTAAAACTTCCTGTTTAGTTTGAGATGCGTCTATTACACAAAAGCGATTTTTCTCTTTTGCAGCCATTTGCAAAAAGGCCTGTCTGATATCTCTATGGAACTGTATTTTTTCTGTTTCTAAACGGTCTGGTTTTTTTTCTTTAGAAACTCTTTTGAGTCCAATTTCAGAATCTAAATCCAAATAAAAAGTAATGTCCGGAACCAAATTTTGAGATAAAAAAAAGCAAAGTTTTTTAACCGTCCCGATATTTAATTTTCTACCATATCCCTGATAAGCAATGGTAGAATCATGAAAACGGTCGCAAAGTATGGTTATTTGCTGTTTTAAAGCAGGAAGCAGGACTTTATCCACATGCTCTGCCCGCGAAGCTAAATAAAGAGCCAGCTCGGTGTAAGAACACATTTTTTTATGTAAAATCAAATCGCGTATAGTTTCGCTTAAAACAGTGCCGCCGGGCTCTCTGGTTTTTAGAAAATTTTTATTTTCTTTTTTAAAAGTTTCGCAAATCCCCTGAATCAAAGAAGACTTGCCAGAGCCATCTCCGCCTTCAAACGTAATTAACAAGCCCTTTTTCAAAGACATAAAAACCTTTTTTGGCCGATCTTAATTTTCTTTGAGAGCTTCTTTTACTTCTGCTTTGATCTCTTCTTTAGGGGCTTCAATTTTTTGCATGCCAATAATTTTATCTCCGGCATCAAGCCTTACCAAACGTACGCCTTGAGTGGATCTGCCCATCACCCTGATATCTTTAACTCTCAGTCTTAAGGTCTGGCCTTGCATAGACATTAAAAGAGCACCGTCTTCATCATCTACGCGGGCAGCACCAAGAACCAATCCATTGCGTTTGGAAGTTAAAATAGATCTAACGCCCACTCCTCCGCGATTGGTCTGCCTAAAGCTTTCTACTTTAGAACGTTTGCCGTATCCATTTTCACAAACTACTAAAATAGTCTCAGGGCCAGTTACAACCTCGCAAGCGACCACTTCATCAATAGGACTTTTTAAGCTCACTCCTTTAACTCCTCTGGCCACCCTGCCGATAGGACGGACTAAAGATTCATTAAAACGAACAGCCATACCATTTTTGGTAAAAAGCATAATCTGTTCTTCTGCTTTTACTATATGAGCGGCCATAACACTGTCGTCTTCATCTAAATTGATAGCATTAACTCCTTTTTTACGCTGGTTGGCATAAGCGGAAATCAGGCTTTTTTTAACAATGCCTTTCGTTGTAGCTAAAAGAATAGCTCCTTCTTCTTCAAAAGATTTTACTTTTAAAACGGCTGCTATTTTTTCATTTTTAGAAAGGCTTTCAATTAAATTGACAATCGGCTTGCCCTTGCTTCTGCGGCCTGCTTCCGGAATTTGCCAGACTTTCATCCAATAGCATCTGCCAAGAGTTGTAAAGAGCATTAAATTATCATGAGTGGAAGCGATATAAACTTCTTTTAAAAAGTCATTTTCTTTTTTCATATCAATGCCCATCACTCCGCTGCCGCCTCTTTTCTGTTCTCTGAAAATTGAAATCGGCATACGTTTGATATAATCATCTTCAGAAATAGCAATCACTACCGGTTCGTCGGCGATTAAATCTTCCATCTGAAATTCGCCCTCTGCCGGCGCAATTTGAGTTTTACGAGGTGATTTATGGCCTTTTTTAATCATTTCCAGTTCTTCTCTGATAATATCCTTAACCATTTCTTCAGAAGCTAAAACTGCTTTGTAATGGGCTATTTTCTCTAAAAGAGACTTGTGTTCCAATTCAATCTTATCTCTTTCCATACCGGTAAGCTGATACAATCTTAATTCTAAAACTGCAGTCGCCTGTCTTTCTGTGAAAGCAAATGTACTTATCAGCTCTTTTTTAGCCTCGTCGCGATTGGATGCTGCCCTGATCATTTTAACAATCTCGTCCAAACTGTTTAAAGCTTTCAAATAGCCTTCTAAAATATGCGCTCTGTTTTCCGCTTTTTTCAGCTCATAACGAGTGCGTTTTCTGACAACATCTACCCTGTGATCGATCCAGGCAGTCATCATCTGCTTGATATTCATAGTACGCGGCAAGCCCTTATCCAAAGCCAGCATATTACAGCCAAAAGTTACCTGCAGATCAGAAAAACGATACAGCTGATTCATGATAACTTCCGGAATTTCTCCCTTTTTCAAATCGAAAACAATTCTCAGACCTTCTTTATCTGATTCATCGCGCAAATCGGAAATGCCGGTAATAATTTTAGAATTTACCAGATCGGCAATATGTTCAATCAGTCTGGATTTATTGACATTATAGGGGATTTCACTGACAACTATCGCCTGACGGCCATTAGTCTTGATCTCAATATCCATCACTCCACGCAAAAGCAGCTTGCCTTTTCCAGTGTAAAAAGCTTCTTTAATGCCTTTATATCCGCAAATAACGCCCCCTGTTGGAAAATCAGGAGCCGGCATAACTTTCATGATATCTTCAATTGAAGTTTTGCGATCTTTTAAAATCAAAAGCAAAGCTTCAATCAGCTCGCCAAGATTATGGGGAGGAATATTGGTCGCCATACCAACAGCAATACCGGAAGAGCCGTTGCAAAGCAGATTGGGGAATTTAGAAGGGAAAACGACAGGCTCTTCTTTCGTCTCGTCATAATTAGGCACAAAGTCTACTGTTTCCTTATCCAAATCTTCCATTAAGAACATAGAAGAAGCTGTCAGCTTGGCTTCAGTATAACGCATGGCAGCCGGAGGATCTCCGTCAATAGAACCAAAGTTGCCTTGCCCATTGACCAAGATATAGCGCATATTCCAATCCTGCGCCATACGCACTAAGGTAGGATAAATAACTGTTTCGCCATGAGGATGGAAATCACCGGAAGTATCTCCGCAGATCTTGGCGCATTTACGATGTTTAGCACCAGGCGATAAATTCAACTGACGCATAGCAAACAAAATTCTTCTTTGCGAAGGTTTCAGACCGTCGCGTACATCGGGCAGCGCGCGGGAAATAATGACCGACATGGAATAGCGCAAATAACTCTCTTTCATTTCTTCTTCTACATTGCGCGGCAGAATAGATTCATTTTTAATGTCGTCGGACATACACAATATCTCCTGATTAAATTATATATCTAAATTTTTCACAGACAGCGCATGCTGTTCAATAAATTCTCTTCTAGGAGCTACTTCCTCTCCCATTAACATAGAAAACATATAATCAGCGGCTATAGCATCAGGCAAGGTCACTTTAACCAGCGTGCGGGTAGCCGGATCCATAGTGGTTTCCCACAGCTGATCGGCATTCATTTCACCCAAACCTTTGTAGCGCTGAATTTCAATGCCCTCGCGGCCATGCAAACGCAGAAAATGGATCATCTCTTTAAGCGTATAAACCATAACCACTTTTTCTTCTTTGTTACCTTCCAGCTCAATTTCAAAAAGCTCCCCATCAGCAGTCAAATAACGTTCTAAAGGCAAGTTAAACTCCGCCAGTTTTTCCTGCAATTTAACAAATTCCTGTTCGTCAAAAACTTCAGTAATCGGCAGGCTTTTAGGATGGAATTTCTTAATTTCTTCAGTTAACTCTTCTTCAGGTATGGAAGCAATTGTCTCTTCATGTTTTTCTCTTTGAATCTGTTCATTTTCCTTTTTTAAAGAAACCAGCTCTTCTTCCGAATAGATAAAACGCATCTCATCGCCGATTTTAACCTGATACTTGGGATAAACCCCATCTTCATTTCTACAATCCAAAAAATCTTTGAAAGGAATGCCTTTGCGCTCAACGCTGTAGATTAAATTTTCAATTAAAATAATTGCCTGCAGAAGCTTCTTAGCTTCTTTAACATCTAAAATTTTGTCTTTAGAACTGAATTTAATAACAGCATCAGAAAGGCCTAAAGACAGTAAATGATTGTCCATTTCCTTTTCAGAGTGGATATAGACGATGCTTTTTTTACGTTTTACCCGATACAGCGGAGGACGGGCAATATAAATATAGCCACTTTCTACTAAAGCAGGCATATGGCGATAGAAAAAGGTCAAAAGCAACGTACGGATATGCGATCCATCCACATCAGCGTCTGTCATGATAATAACTTTGTGATAACGCAGCTTTTCCAAATTGAAATTTTCTTTGCCAATGCCGGAGCCTAAAGCTGAAACCATTGCTCCCACTTCAGTGTTTTTTAAGATCTTAGCCAGTCTGGCTTTCTCTACATTCAGGATTTTTCCGCGAATAGGCAAGATAGCCTGAAATTTTCTGTCCCTGCCCATTTTAGCAGAGCCTCCAGCGGAATCCCCCTCTACAATATACAGTTCGCAAGCTTCAGGATTACTCTCCTGACAGTCTGCCAATTTTCCAGGCAGACGCAAACTATCCAAAGCAGACTTACGCAAAGTCAAATCCCGGGCTTTTTTGGCGGCTACCCTAGCCTGTGCTGCCAAAAGCGCTTTTTCCACAATCATTTTGGCAACGGCCGGATTTTCCGATAAAAAAGTGCTTAGCTCTTCACCCACTACTTGCTGCATAATAGAAGCCACATCGCTGTTACCTAATTTCTGTTTGGTCTGTCCTTCAAACTGGGGATTAGGCACTTTGACAGAAATCACTGCCGTCAAACCTTCTCTCATATCATCGCCGGTTAAAGAAACTTCCTTGCCTTTGGCTGAATGGTATGAAGTTTTAGCATAATTATTTAAGACTCTGGTCAAGGCTGTAGAAAATCCAGTTAAATGCGTACCGCCCTGGCGGGTTGAAATATTGTTAACATAAGAAGCTATCGTCTCGTTAAAATCTGAATTCCACTGCATAGCCACTTCTATTTCTACTGGGCCGTCTATCCCTTCTCTTACAGCCTGGAAATAGATTGGATTAGGAAACAAAGGGCCTTTATTTTTATTTAAGTGGGAGACAAAAGAAACAACTCCGCCTTCATAATTAAAACGGACATCTTCTCTTTCTTCATCGACCTCATCTATAAATATAATATTAATGCCCTTATTTAAAAAGGCCAACTCGCGCAACCGCTTTAACAGAACATCATAGTCAAATTTGATTTCCGGAAAAATTTTAGGATCAGGCCAAAAAGTAATTTTCGTGCCATTTTTTTTAGTGTCACCCATCACAGTTAAAGATTTTGTAACCCGTCCTCTCGAAAATTCCATTTCATGGATTTTGCCGTTGCGGTAAACTTTAGCCACCATTTTTTCAGACAGTGCATTCACACAAGAAACACCAACGCCATGCAGACCGCCAGATACCTTGTAAGTAGATTTGTCAAATTTACCGCCGGCATGCAAAACGGTTAAAACTACTTCCAATGCCGAAACCTCTTTTTTTCTTTTAACAGATTCCTGATTATGTTTTTCTATGGGAATGCCGCGGCCATTGTCTTCAATCGTTACTGATTCATCTTTATTCAAAGTAATAATAATCTCACTACAATGGCCTGCCATGGCCTCGTCAATAGAATTATCTACAACTTCATAAACCAACTGATGCAAACCGCCCTGTGCAGTATCACCGATATACATACCCGGCCTTTCGCGCACTGCCTGCAAGCCTTCCAAGACAGTAATTGCACTTGCATCATATTTTTTTTCATTTGCCATTGTAGTCATGCCCTTTCTCTGTTGTTTAATGTTTTTCCGACGGCAAAAAATACTTTTTATTTTCAACTAAAAAATAATGGCGCCGTTTTTAAAATTTATCCTAACTTAAAAACAATATTACGAACTATTTGCTGAGAAAATTTTTTTTGCATCTTTTTTAAAAGTTTCTGCTTTTCATATTGGCACAATAAACTATGCAAAGTAGAGCTTTTTACCTTCACAGTCAAAACACCCTGATCAAAAGCAACAGCTTTGGCCATTTTTTCCAATTCAGCTCCAATCGCCTCTTTCCAATAAGCTATAACAGCTTCAGGCCTTTGAGCCTTTTTTTCTTTAATCTTATCCAAGATTCCCGGCAGAATTTCACCAATTGTACGAGGCTTGAATTTTCTCATGTTCACCTTAAATTCAGCATATTCCCCTCAAGCCAAAAACTCAAGTGCTTTTTTAAAAAAAGATCATACCTAAACCATAGGCAATTAAAAAATAGATCGCCATGGAAGTAGTATCATTAAAAGCAGTTACAATTGGCCCTGAAGAAACTGCAGGATCCACGCCTAGTTTATCAAACACAATAGGAGCAAAAACACCCAACGCAGACCCTGCTAGGCAAGCTCCCAAAAGGCCGACACCGACAATCGTAGCATAGCCTAAAGAATTGCCGCTTCCGCCGACTGCCGTCAACCAATTAATAAAAAATACAACAATCCCTAGACCAAGACCAAAAATAAGGCCTAAAAGTCCCCCGATTAAGAGCTCTTTAATCAAAGCGTCTTTATAAGTTTTTCTGGAAAGCGTACCGACTGCCATACTGCGCACTAACACAGTAGAACACTGAATGCCGACATTGCCAGACATACCATTAATTAAAGGCACAAAAAAAAGAGCAAAAGTCAGCAAAATACCAGCATGTTTTTTAAAAGAAGACATCAAGCCAACATTGACAAGTCCGGCCATTAAAGTAATTACTAACCAGGGAGATCTTGCGCCAAACCTTTTTAAAACAGGATCGAAAATAGAAATTTTCTCACCGGTACCGGCCATTTTAGCTATGGCAGCGTCTGCCAAATCTTCCATTACTTCCACTACTTCTTCATTAGCAATGACACCGACCAGTCTATTGCTTTCATCTACTACCGGCAAAGAAGATACTTTATAACGCTCTACTATATCCACCACCTCTTCCCTTGTCGCATCCGGCGATACCTTATATAAAATAGGGCGCATTACCTGTTTTAAAGTAATGGCCGATTCCCCTGTCTGGTCTATTCGCACATATTGATTAATAAGCAGATTGCGGCCTAATACAAATCCCACCAGTTCCTTGTCTTCATTGACTATGTAAATGCCTTTAGCAAAATCAATACCGGGATTTTCTCTTATCTGTTTAACCGCCTCGCCAGCTGTCATGTCCATGGAAAAGGCAAAAAAATCATAGCTCATCAATCTGCCGGCGCTGTTGCGTTCATGGTTTTTCTGTTCTTTAATCTTGGCTGCTTTTTTTAAACTTATTAATTCCAAAGTCCTTTTAAAGCGCCTTTCCGACATATCCTCCATCACAAAAACAGCGTCATCAGTCGGCATTTTCTCAAACAAGGCTTTAATTTCTTCATCTTTCATAAAACGAAAAATGCGGACCCTAGTATCGCTGTCGGTATTAACTAAAAATTCAATCTTGGCATCAATATCAGGAAGATTATCATAAAGTATAGGCCTGACATGGGGAGGCAAATGGATAATGGCATAAGCCAGGTCGATCGGGCTATATTCGATAGCTATTTTGGCAATGTCATGCCATGAAACATGAGATGTTTCCTGGTGAAAGGCATTTTCTAATTTTTCTTTTAAAAGCTCATCCACCTGAGCTGGTTTTGACTCTATATGCTCTTCTTTAGAGAGTTTTTTTTTCTTTTCCTTATCCATAAAATACCATCCTGCAAGGAGCTTAATTATAGCTAAAATTTTGATTTAGAGCAAGTTTTAGAAAACTGGAAAACAAATAATTTTACAATTAAAGATACAAGAAAACCAGCCATTTTAATAGTTAGCTGAATTGTGTCAAAATTTTTAATTTGACATACTTTATCATTAAAGTTTTTAAACAATTATTTTTTGTATTTTTTGCTTTTCTTATAGCATAATAAACATAAGTTTGCTTGCAAGAGATTGCTCGCCATAGCTATATTATTATATAAATTATTAAACATTTTTTTAGCAGGATTAAAAAGATATATTTAAAATCAGAAAATTAATGCAAAATTAACAAAAAAAATCTTTTTTTTAAATTCAAAAACAGCTAAAAATTTTAAAAGAGGCTTTTTATTTTTATAAGAAGCTTGGAGGAAAAAGTGAGTCTGCTTATAATAAACAGGCCATCTTAACAAGGTAATTTTTTCATGGAAAAAGCCCATTTTCTACAAAAGCTCTATAGCAAATACAGCCCTCAGGGCAAAGCTTTAATTAATTTAAAGCAAAAACTGGGGGAATGGGAAAGCCTGCCCTTGGAAGAAAAAAGGAAATTAGCAGAAGAGTATTTGCAAAAAGGCGAAGAACTGCTAAGAAAAAAAAGCTTTTCCGCAATTGAATATTTTAATGCCGCTTCTACTTTAGAACCTGATAATTATTTACTCTGGCAGCGCCAAGGCTATGCTCTTTTAGAAATTGGCAAACAGAAAAAACAGGAAAAAGCGCTTTTTTTAGCAACACGCAATTTTCAACTGGCCATTAATTTAAAAAAAGACACTTTCGCAACATATTACGGACTTGCCCAAGCCCTTTATATTTTAGGAAACAAAACTAAAGAAGAGCATTATTTTCAAGATTCCAAAGAAAATTTTGCCAAGGCTATTACTTTTTCCAAAAACGAAAGTAAAGAAACTGTCGCCGAGCTTTATTGGTCTTATGCCAGAACTTTTATGAAGCTGGCTTCAGGTTCTCAAGAAGCTGTGGAAATCAAGCAGGCCATCCAGGCATTTCGCATGTCTTTTGCCCATCAGAGTAAAATTTCCATACAGTTCTGGTATGAATACGGTCTGGCACTTTATGAAATGGCCCTTTTGATTAATGACAACCGCCACTATTTAAGCGCTATCGATCATTTCCAAAAAGCGCTTTTGAACAACCAGGGATTTAAAGAAGCTTTTCTGGCAATTGCCCGCTGTTATCAAGAACTTTATATAAACACCCTCTCAGAGGACTATTTTAACAAAGCCTCTTCTGCATATGCCAAGTTTTTGATGTATGAAACTGAAAATGCTGAAATTCTTTTAGAGTGGTCCGGTCTTTTATCGGAAAGCGGAAAACTATCTAAAAATTTAAACAAACTCGAGCTGGCCTGCCAAAAATGCCTTTTAGCACATAGAAGCAAACCTAAAAATCCCCTGATTATAAGTCAGTGGGCAGAAGCTTTGGCATTACTTGGCGCTTATTCCAACCGGCTAGAGCTGATCTTGGAAGCGGAAAAAAAAATCAAAGAAGTTTTAGAAAAAAAAATAAATGCTGAAGAGTTTGAGCTTTATTTTGCCTACGGCATCTGTTTAAATGCTTTTGCCCATTATTATGAAGATGCAAACTACCATGAAAAAGCTATTTTACAAATCAAAAAAGGCCTTAAGCTCAGCCCGCTTTCGGCAGAACTTTGGCATGAGCTGGCCAATACAGAACTAAAAATCGGCCTGGAATATGAAGATAATGACATATTTAAAAAGGCGGTCAAACATTTTACAAAAGCGCTGGATCTAAAACCACTTTGCCCCAATTTAACTTATGATTTCGGCTGTTTACTTTTAGAGATTGGAGAACGAGAAGAAAACCAACAGGCTTTGGAAGAAGCCAAGCGCTATTTGGAAAATACTTTAAAAAACCAAAAAGATGCTCTTTTAAACTACCCCCAATGGCTGTTTACCTATGGACGCATCCTAGATCTTTTGGGAGATTGCTACGATGAAGAAAATTCTTATTATAAAAAAGCTTTAAACGCTTTTCAAAATGTACTCTTAATTAATCCCGACTATCCCAAAGTTCATTTTCATATCGGTCTTTGCCTCTCTCATTTAGGAGAATTTTCATACGAAAAATCCTATTATGAACAGGCTATTTCTTTTTACAAGCTGGCTCTGAAACAAAATGAAGAAGATGATAATTCCTATTTAGAATGGGGACTGGCTTTGATTAATCTGGGCCAAATGATTTTAGATAAAACTTGCGATAAAAACAAAGCTATAGGTTATTTTCAAGAAGCCGAACAAAAAATCCTTAAAGCAGGTGCTTTAGGAAATCAGCAAGCCTATTATCATTTAGGCTGCTTATATGCTCTTTTAAACAGAGCCCAAGAAGCTCTCTCCCTTCTGGCCAAAGCACACCAAAACGAAGTTTTGCCTCCACTAGAAGAGCTAATGGAAGATGACTGGCTGGATAATCTCAAACATTTAAGCTCTTTTAAAGATTTTATTCAAATAGTTGAAAAAGAAGCCAAATATAGCTAAACTGATTTATCTATTAAAAACGTATAAAGCTTTTAAGCTTGCAGACAGATTGGACATTTCCAATTTAAATTTTTAAAACTTCAAAAACAAGAGCACATACAATGGACAAACGCACCTTAGTTTATTTATTTTTATTAGCTATTTCTTTTTATATTATTCAGCTTTTCTTCCCTTCCAAGGCATCAATACAACCGAATTCCCAAAATGTCCAATCTCAAACCAGTCAAAGCGTAGCAGCAAACAAGGATCAAAATAATGAAGCTCCTACAGTTTATCTAAACAGTGATGACAAAGAAGAAAATTACTATGTATTAGAAAATGAATATGAACAGCTGGTATTTTCCGACATCGGAGGCGCTTTAGTAGAAATTAACCTGCCTTTAAAAAGCAAAGAAAATCCAGACAGCATGGTTCGTTCCATTGGTTTTGACAAAAAAATCCTTAAAGAATCAGAAATTAACAGTTTTTTTCCGCTAAAGAATTATTTCACACCTGACATGAAAAAGCAAAAAGCCAAACAAGGTGGATTTTACCCTTTGCTAAGACGCTCTATCTTAAATTCCAATGGCAGTTTTAAAATTAAAGAAGACCCCAGCTATTATGCTTTAAACATCATTAAAGAAAATGACAAGAATTTCGCCAAACAAAAATATAAAGTCAAACGCTTTGAAAACGGCCTTATAGAGTTTGTTTTAGATTCTAAAACAGCTTCGGTTACCAAGACTTATACATTTGCCAAAACCAAAAATGAACAAAAAAATCTTCCCTATTTAATTGATCTGAAAATTTCCATCAAATCAAAAGACCATAATTTTTATCTCTCTTCCGGCGTTTTGGATGTGGAAATGGTCTCTAATGCATTTACTCCCTATTTAAAATACCGGGCTCTTTTTGATGGCAAAGAAAAAGTTAAAAAATTTGCTTTGCCCAAAACGGAAAAAAGCTCTGACAAACTGCCCATAGACTGGGTCTCTAATGAAAACGGTTTTTTCGGATTGATTTTGAACCCTTTAAAACCTTCTCCCATATTTAAAGCCGAGCAAGTCGACGGCAAGGATCTGCCCACCAGACTAACCTTAATCGATGCTGAATACGATACTTATCCTGCCCGCAAATATCCCGGCTATCAGATATTTTTAAAACTGCCGACCAAGCTATCATCGAATGACGAGATAAACTTACGTTTTTTCTCAGGCCCGTATCAGGATTCTTTACTTAAAACCATCGATAAAGAATTCATGAAAACCACAGGTTTTAACTCGTCTTATATCAGTGTGAAAAAACCTTTTGGCTTTTTTACTTTCATCTCTGAGCCCTTTGCTCGGCTTTTATTGGTGATTATGCGCCTATTTTATTTTCTGACCCATTCCTGGGGTTTTTCCATTATCCTTTTAACTATTGCCTTCCGGGTCATGCTTTATCCCTTAAATGCCTGGTCGATCAAATCTACATCCCGTATGAACGAGATTTCTCCCATGGTCAAAATCATTCAGGCCAAGCATAAAAAAGACCCTAAAAAAGCGCAGATGGAAATTATTCAAATGTACAAGGAAAAAAAGGTCAATCCAGCCTCCGGCTGTTTGCCCGTTTTAATCCAAATGCCCTTTTTGATTGGTATGTTTGATCTTTTAAAATCTACCTTTGAACTGCGCGGAGTGCCTTTTATCTCAGGCTGGATCAACAATCTAACCGCTCCCGATGTACTTTTTTCCTGGGATTATCCGATCTATTTTATTGGCACCGAACTACACTTGCTACCTATTCTTTTAGGTATAGTCATGCTAATTCAGGCTAAAATGAACGTCAAAGTTCCCAAAGGCGGGGTTTTAACCGAACAGCAAAAACAGACCAAGAACATGAGCTGGATCATGACTATTTTCCTGACTGTGCTGTTCTACAATGCAGCTTCCGGCTTGAACATTTACTTTTTCTTTTCCATGCTCTTGGGTGTTCTGCAGCAGTGGTGGATGAACAAAAAAAAGCAAAAAATACAAGCTTAAAAGCAAATTTTTAAGCCAAGCTAAAAAATTTAAACAATAGGCCTCTAGCTAAAAATGAGCAAATCAGTAAAAATGTAAATCACAACTTTTTACAAAATATACCAACCAAAAAAATATGAAAGCCTGGTTTGAGTTTCTTGGCAGAATGGAAAAAAGAATAGGCCGCGAAGCTGTGCAGCGCTGGCTTTCTCCACTGTCCATCAAAAGCTATGACGCCTGCAATCTTTACCTGGAAGCTGAAAACTCTTTTCAGATTGCTTTTTTCAAAGAACATATTGATCCTATTTTAAAAACAGATTTTCTAAACAACAATTTCCGTCCCATCAAAGTCCATTTATTTCTAAAAGGAGAAAATTTTAATCCCTTTCAAAAAACCGCCGGATACAAAAAAAAAATTACTTCCAATGATTGGTATGCTCAAAAAGAAAAATTCAATTTTTTTTCAGACGATCCCAATCCAACCGCAACTTTTGAAAACTTTTTCCCTTCCCCTGAAAATGAGCTGGCTTTTAGACTGCTTTTGGATTTAAGCGGATTTAATCTGCAGACAAAAACTTTTTCCCCTCCTCAAACCTTCACCCCCCCATTCAACCCTGTTTTTTTACACGGTCCGGAAGCAACAGGAAAAACCCATCTTTTAGAAGCTTTGGCCAACATTTTAAAAAGGCATAAAATCAATTTTTTCTATATCAATACCAATACTTTTACCGAACATGTAGTTTCGGCTATGCGTTTTGGAGGTATCGCTACGTTTCGTGAAAAATACCGCAAGATCGATGCTCTTTTGATTGACGATATCCATATTCTGGCCAATAAAAATGCAACCCAAGAAGAATTTTTCCACACTTTCAATGCTTTACATATGGCTGAAAAATTAATCGTTTTAACCTCACAATTTACTCCCAAAAACTTAAAAAACATCGAAGATCGTCTAATTTCCAGATTCCAATGGGGAATAACCCTGCCTTTAGAAAAGCTTAACCCTTCTGCTTTAATTTCTATTTTAAATCAAAAAGCCAAAGAATATGCACTTAAATTAACCAATGAAACTGTCAGTTTTTTATTAAAAAATTTCCCCTCTATAAAAGACCTGCAAAAAGCTTTACAGGCTATCGCTTTGAGACTGGAAGACAAACAATCAGAACTGAGTTTGGAAAAAGCTCAAAATCTATTACAGGACCTGCTTTTAGAACAGTCTAAAAAAGCTTTAACTGCTGATTTGGTAATTGAAAAAATAGCCTATCAATTTGGCCTTAGAAAAGAAGATATTTTAAGCAAAGGACAAAGCAAAGAACTTTCTTTTCCCAGACAGATAGCTATTTATTTTCTAAGGCAAAAATTAGCTTTAACCTATCAAACGATAGGCTCCATCTTTAAAAGGGATCATTCCACAATTATCACCTCTTTTAGAAACATTAAAAAAATCAAAGAACAAAAAGAAGAAAAAAACCTAGCCCTTTTAAGCAAAATAGACACTCTTTTAGGATAATTTCCAATCATTTGAAATACTCCAACTTCTAAAGAACGTTGGATTCTAACTTCAAACAATATTTACTTGATCTCTTAAGTCTTATAATATCTAGGCCAAGAAAAGCTATCCCTTCTCATTATTTTTTTTTACTTTAGAAGGTTATTTACTATAGTGTTTTATCTTTGAAAGACTTTTTAAAGAACCCTATACACTTTCTAAAAAAACAGAAATGTCTTAAAGACATTATTCGCAAAAAAACGACATTTAATCTTAAAACATTTCCATTTTTTAAAGTTTTTAAATTTTAATATAGCCGCCTCCGCCTTCGCCGTGTTGTTTTCCGCCCATATTAGTCGGCGGTTTCGGCTGATTAGCCATATGAGGCAGTACAAAAGGACCCGGCTCTTCGCCTTTCATAATTTTGCCAACCATCTCGCGCCATTTTTCAATAGTTTCGACAAAAAGCGGGGCAAAGCGCCTTAGTGCATTGCCATCGGTGCCCAAACCCATGTCTATAGTAGCATGCAATAGAATAAGCTCTTCTTTTACTGCTACGCCAACACCGCCGCCGGCCATCTGACCGCCCAGCATTGATCCTTCCAAAAGTCTTTCATAAAGTTTAAGCTTAATTTTATCATCTTTAGGCAAACCGTCTAAAATCGGGGAATACATATAAAGACGATCTGAATTGGGCTCGAAAGTAATATGCAGAGAAAATTCATTATCGATTCCCAAAATACAAGTATTATTTTCATCAAATACCAGATTATCCAATTTTAATTCTTTGCCAAATTCTTTTAAATTCACCGTAGCATTTTCTATAGACATGCGCTCCTCCTTCTGGAGTAATTTTTCGTTTAATCAAAAACACAGCATAAAACTGTAAAAATTTTAACATAAAGTTACCAAAAATAAAAATTACCGACAACCTGAAAAATTTCAGCAGAACTTAAAACAAAGTTGATTTTTGAGTAAAAATTTTCAATTTAAATTATAAAATAAAATAAAATTCATGCTTTTAAACAAACAAAAAAATTTGCTACACTAAAAAACAAAGTTTATGGGAGATAAAAAATATGCGTGCTTCAATTATTGCTATATTCATGTCTTTATTTTTACTCAGCAGCTGCAGTAAAAAAAGCTCTTCTAACAGCTGTTATTATGACGACGGTTCAAAAAAACCAACTATAGTCTTAGTTCCTATGCTAGACTCGACATCTTACGACGCTCCCTGGAGCCTTTCAGAAGAATTGTCCTGCAGCCTTAAAAACGAGCTGGAGAAAAAGGAAGATTTCTATTTCATGCAGGACATGAATTTTGATTTAAACCTGAAAGAAAATCCTTTCAATAGCAACTTAGCCTGGGTTAAAAGGAATTTTAAACCAGCCGAATTTGTAGTCTTTATAGAATTGGTAGAACACGATGATATACCGATCACTAAAACAGTTAAAGATCCAGAATCCATACCGGCTTTCCGTAAAAATGCTTCTAATTTAAACATGGCTGCTAGAATTAGAATTATCGATATTAGAAAAGATGAGCCGATAATTGTTCTGCAAGAGCTAATTAAAAATTCCTGCTATATGGCCAATACTATCGACAAGGTTGATTATAATGCCGTTATATGGGGGACTGAAGCTTATAAAAACACCCCTATGGAAGCAGCTCACCAAGAATTAATTGGCACGTTAAAAAACCGCATTTATGAATATATACACTTAGCTAAAACCCGCTAATGGCTTTCATTTTACCATTAGCTTGGCTTGGGTTTAGTGTATTTTTTCTGCTCCAATTAAAAAGGGGGAATTATTTTAAAAATATTCCCCCGCTTAACATAAATATTCCCAAGATTTTATTAATTGGCAGTTTTGTTCTGTATTTTTTTTTAAGCGTTTTTGCATCTGCCTTGCAAGCTATTTTTATCCAAAAAGCTGAACTTATACAGTTTTTATTTTCACTTTTTTTAACTTTAGCTATGTTAGCTTTAGCTTTTATCAATCTAAGCAAAAAAACTTTAAAAAAGCTTTTTTACGTACCTAAAAATTTTGGCAAATTACTGCTTTATGCGATAGCAGCCTGGCTTTTAATTTTCCCCTTTATAGTTGTTCTTTCTTATTTTTTTGATTTTCTACTTTCCCATTTTTTTAAGATTGCGCAATTACCTGAGCAAATAGCGGTTAAGTATTTAAAACAGACTTTCCACTCCCCTTATAAATTAACTTTGGCTTTTATCTATATACTTTTCTTTGCACCATTAATTGAAGAATATCTTTTTCGAGGGGTGCTTTTAAATTTTCTGCAAAAATACATTTCAGTTTTCCAGTCCATTATTTTTTCTTCTTTGATTTTTGCTTTTTTTCATTTTGCCCCGAACCAGAAAGCTGCCAATCTAACTATTATCAGCTGTTTATTTTTATTTTCCCTTTCTCTTGGTTTTTTATATCAAAAATATAAAACTTTACTGCTTCCCATAATGCTGCATACTATTTTTAATCTTTTCACCATCTTAAATTTGCTTTTTTTTACTAAATAGTTAATATTTTTTTATGTAGGGCTAATATTTAAAAATGCCCCAAAGATGGAAAATATACAAAATGCAAAGCAAACTGCTGGAAAACGAAGTTTTTGAAGCTTTTGGCAAATCAGATATTGGCAAACGTGCAAAAAACGAAGATTTCCTAGCCATTTTACCTGAACATAACTTTTTTGCCCTGGCAGACGGCATGGGCGGTCATTCAGCCGGAGAAGTAGCTTCCAAATTAGCCAATTTAGCCGTACAAAAATCAATCCGGGAATTTCTGCATCCTAATAATTTACCGCTTTCCAAACAGGAAATCGCTGGACACATAAAACATGCTATTATGCAAGCGGGAAACGAGCTTTTTTTCCTCAGCCAAAAACATGCCGATTACAAAGGCATGGGCACCACTTTTTCCTGCCTTTATTTATATGATAAATTTGTCACTTATGCCCATATTGGAGACAGCCGCATTTATTTATTCAGGCAAAACCAACTGCAGCTTCTAACCTCAGACCATAATCTGGCATCAAATTTAAATCTGCCGGATAGCATGGTTCCCTTAAGCTATAAAAAAATGATCACCAAAGCGCTTGGCTGCGGCCTGAACGCCGAACCTACGCTGGCTCAAAAAACGGTTTTTTTAAACGATGTTTTCCTACTTTGTTCTGATGGCCTTTCAGATTATGTTTCCAAGCATGACATAGAAAAAATTTTAAAAAAAAGCAACTCCATGCAACAAGTTAGCGAAAAATTAATTGAAAAAGCTAAATGCCAGAACAGCAGCGATAATATATCTGTTATTGTTTTAAAAATTAAATCTCTATAAAATATAATCTAAAAAAACCAATTTGTATTAAATTTAAATTATAAAATCCATTAAATTTTATAATCGATAAATTATACATTAACTTTATAAGAGCTAAGTTTAATGATTTATTTGGATAATAATGCCACGACTTCTTTAAATCCCCAAGTACTTAAAGCTATGCTGCAAGACTTAAAAGGCCCGGCTTATAATCCTTCCGCCCGCCACTTATTAGGTCGCAAAGCCCATGCCCTTCTCTTAAATGCACGCGCAAAAATCGCCGAACGTTTTAACTGTTTAACAGATGAGGTAATTTTTACCTCATCAGCTACTGAGGCTTTAAATTTAGCCATGCGCTCTTTTGCCAAAAAAGGCGGCCATCTAATTACCAGCAACATAGAACACAGCGCCATTTACAACACAGCTTTGAACCTTAAAAGACAGGGCATGCAAACGACTTTTTTAGCCCCACAAAAAAATGGGACTGTAACAACTGACATGTTAGAAAAAGCTATCAAACCTAACAGCTGTTTAATTGTCTTATCAGAAACCAACAACGAAACAGGCAGCCTAAATAATATAAAAAAATTATCTCAAATAGCAGAAAAACATGGGATTGCTTTTTTAGTAGATGCAGTCGCTTCTATTGGCAAGCACCCATTTATTTTTTATTCAGCAATTGCAGGCTTTGTTTTTTCTGGCCACAAGATTCATGGGCCCAAAGGCATTGGCGTTTTAATTTTAAAAAAAGAATTTAATCTTACTCCTTTGATAACCGGAGGAAGCCAGGAAAATCTAAAAAGGGCCGGCACTGAAAACTTAGCAGGTATTTTGGGATTAGCCAAAGCTTTGGAACTGGCTTTAGATAATTTAGAGCATAACATGCAGAAAATGGAAAATCTAAGAAACCTTTTCGAAAACGAAATCTTTAAGCAAGTGAAACTGCCCCCCCCCAAAAACAAAAAACTAAACATTTTAATAAACGGGGGCGAAAAAAGGATCTGCAATGTCTCCAATTTATATTTTGAAGATATTTTAGCAGAAGACTTGCTCATTTTTCTGGATCAACAGCAAATAGCAGCTTCTCACGGATCGGCCTGTTCTTCTAAAGATACTGTTTTGTCCCGAGTTATCAGCAACACATACAGTCCAAAAAGGGCTAAATCATCTCTTAGATTTTCTTTTTCCCATCAAAATACAGAAGAAGAGATTCAAAAAGCTGTCAAGACATTGATTTCCAGCTGCTATCAGCTACGAAGTTGATTTTATTTTAATTTTTCTAGAGCCTAAAAAAGAAGGTGTTTGAACTGTCAGCTCATAACCGCTGATAAGCACAGTTTCCCCTTTTACCGGATGATGGCTTAAAGTTTTATTAATCAAATCCGACAAGGTATCTGTTTTATATTCAAACGGCAGATTGGCTTTAAAACGCAGATTAAATTCATAGACAGCCATTTTACCGGATAAAGTCATATCGATTTGTTTTTTTATCTTACTTTTGGAATAACGGCTTTCAAAAATCAAATTAATAATAATCTCTAAAGATAAGAAACCAATCGCCTGGCCCGATTCATCTAAAACAATAGCTATTTTTTGATGGTTAAAGCGAAATTCTTTAATCAAAGACAGCAAAGAAGTATTTTCCGTTACAAACCAGACAGAACGGGAGGCGCTAATAATCCTGTCAGATAGTTGTAGATCAAGCAGATCGGCCAGTGTGACATGGCCTACAATATTTTGTTTTTTATCATGATAAATTAAAAAATGATCATCTTTTTTGAAAAATTGCTTTTTGAATTCAAACAAATTCATCCTGGAATCGGCCATTTTAGCTACTTCCAAAGGCAAGACTATCTGTTTGGCTTTAATATTTTTAAAATTAAAGATTGTACTCACCCTATGGGATAATCGGCGGGATGAAAATAGATTTTCTCTTTCTTCAAAGGCTTTTTGCAGTTCTTCTTTAGTAAAAAAAAGATCAGATGAACTTTTTTTAAAAGCTTTGTTTAAATAGTATGAAATCTTATCAATCAGAAAAATAACCGGAGCTAAAAATTTAGTAATTCGATAAACAACATTAACAGAAAAAAGCGCTACCTGCTCACTGTGGCGGCGTGCCGCAAACAAGGGAACCAGCTCCCCAAAAACAACTGCCATAACAACCTGAGTAATCGGCGCCAAATCAGGATCAAAACCCAAGGTTTCGTAAAAGCGTCTGGCAGCTTCTGATCCCAGCTGTAAAACAACAGTGACCATAATCAAAGTCGTACCAAAAAGACGGGACGGCTTTTTTAAGAGAAAAAGCAAATATTGGGCTTTTTTCTTCTTTTTTTGCGACAAATATTCCAAGCGCATTTTATTAAAAGATAAAGCTGCCATCTCAAAAGACGAGAAAAAAGCTTCTACCAATACGCAGGCAATCGAGAGCAGTAAAAAGAAAAAAACGCTGTTAACCATGCGCCACCTTACGGATATAAACTGTTTTAATCTTGGTAGGCGAAGCTTCTAACACATAAAAAAGAAATCCGCCAAAAGAAAACTTAGTACCAGAAGATGGTATCTCCTGCATTTTTTTCACTAGAAAACCGCCTAGAGTTACAGCCCCTTCCGAACTTTGTAAACTGCGATTAAAAATGTCGCCGAATTCGCTAAGCTCCAAGCTTCCTGAGGCAATAATCACATCTTTAGAAGGCTGATAATATAGTTTCTCTTCTTTCCTATCTTCTATCTGCCCTACCAAACCTTCCAACAAATCTTCTTGAGTGATCAGCCCGGAAACTAGCCCATATTCATCTACAGACAAAGCCACATGCAAATTTCCTCTTTTAAATTGCAACAGCAAGTTATAAGCCGAAGACCATTCAGGCACATATAATGGTTTTTGTAAGATATTTTTTAAATCTGCAGAAGATGCAATTTCTTCTTTTTTAAAAAAATAATTTTTCAAACTAATCAAACCCAAAACCTGATCTAAACTACCATTCACCAAAGGCAGAGTTGAGTATTTTTTAAATAAAGCTTCCAAATCTGTTAAAGGCTGATTAATATCAAAAAAAGCAATTTCTTTTTTAGGACTCATTTTTTCCCTAACTTGTGCTTCTTTCAAATTCAAGTAACTGGAAATCAAATCTTTTTCTTCTCTATTTAAAATACCAGTATCTGCAGAAGATGCTAGGATATGCTTTAACTCTTCATTAGACAAAGGGGGTTCATTTTTTAAAAAAAAGAAAAAAAGACGAGAAAGATAGTCGGTTGCAGAAGTAAAAATACGACGTAAGAAACCTAAAAGACGGAAAATAACAAATAAAGGATAAGCACTTTTATAACTAAGTCTACGATTGTTTGACAAAGCCAAAGACTTAGGTAGTATTTCCCCTAAAAAAAGCGTACAAAGCAAAGGCAAGCCCACCTTAAAAAACAAATTTCCATGAGGCCCTGCCATATCCGAAAAAGTGTTTTGCACTAAGATCTCTGCTAAGACATTTAAAATCAAAATAGTAACCAAAAGCTCTTTAGGAGAATCCAGCAATCTGGCGACTAGTTTTTTACGCTTATCTTTATCCGCTTTATAAGCATCGACAGTAAATGGGGAAAGCGAAAAAAAAGCAGTTTCCGAAGCTGCTAGAAAAGCCAGGAATAAAAGTAAAAAAAATATCAAAAACCAATGAAACATAAAAGACAAGTATACTACATCAGACTATTTTTGAGGCGTAAAATGAACTTTTAATTTACCTTCAGGAACAACGCCCAGCTCTTTCATTAAAACCTGCTCAATCCAGGCAGGATCGCTATGTGAATTAATTCTTAATTGAAGATCATGATTTTCTAAAGCTAATTTTTTATTTTCCATTTTTAACTGAGACAGTTTGTTTTGATAGCTTGAAATTCGGCTGCTTTGTTCTTTAACAGACCCAAAATACAAAAAACAGCAGATCAGGCCTAAAAAAACTACCCACCAAGACTTTTTAAGCTCTGTTTTCAACCAGTTATTTTTTGTTTTAATCATTGTAGTCTAACAGTTTATATTATAAATTTAAATTGCTAAAAATATTTTTCAAAAACATTTTTTTTGTTTTTGCACATACCTATACCTGCTGCCCTAAACAAAATGGCAAATATAAGTATAAATGTTATATGTACAGCAGAGCTGTTTAATCCACCGCCCAACTTAATTTTTATACATATACTAAAAAATTAAAAAAATCCAGAATTAAGAATTATTTTTTAAGATTATCCTCTGTTGACATTCTCCCCATGGCTAAAGCTAGGGGTATTACGCCGTCGTTGATAATCAGCTAATACATTTTAAAATTTTTAGTTTTTTAAAACGTATCCGGTGCCTTAAATTTTAGGCATTACAATACCTTTTTGATGCATGTATTTACCTTTACGGTCAGCATAAGAAATATCACAGATTTCTTTGGCTTCAAAAAACAAGACCTGAGCTAGACCCTCATTAGCATAAATTTTAGCAGGTAAAGGCGTAGTATTGGAAATTTCTAAAGTTACATAGCCCTCCCATTCCGGCTCGAAAGGGGTCACATTCACAATAATTCCGCAGCGTGCATAAGTAGACTTGCCAATACAAACAGTTAAAATATTACGAGGAATGCGAAAATATTCTACACTTCTGGCTAAGGCAAAAGAATTCGGAGGAATGATACAATATTTGCCGTTAATATTGACAAAAGCATCTTCCTGAAAATTTTTAGGATCTACCAGCGAATTATAAACATTGGTAAAAACCTTAAACTCTTCTGCTACCCTTAAATCATAACCATAAGAAGAAAGACCATAACTGACAGCCCTTCTATTATCTATATGTTTAATTAAGTCCCCTTCAAAAGGCTCGATCATTTTATGTTCAAGAACCATTTTTCGTATCCAATGATCTGGCAAAAGCGCCATTTGACCTCCTATTGATTAAAACCTTTTGGATGCTCATCGCTAAGCTAATTACTTTTATTGAACGTTCTTATATTAGCTCCACAAAGATTGATGCCCCAATCCATTAACGCCCCAATCCCAAGTTTAATACTTTATTAAAAGCTTACCAAAAGGGCACAATTCATCCAACTATTAAAAGAGTTGGCTTGCTTGTATCTTTAATCATAAAAAACTTCGAATATGTATGGCGCGAGAAATAATTTTCTTGCTAGACTTTTTTTTGAAAGGTTTTTTTTATTTTATTTTAATTTAAAATTTTTAAAATTGGAAAAAATACAATATATAACAACACACACAAAACTTAAAAAATGTTTCTTATTGCAAATAAGTTAAAAAAATAAAAGGCCGACTATTTTATGGAAGAAAATTTTATTCAATCGACACTTAAAAAACAGGATGCTGTTTTTGAAGCTAATCTCCGTCCCCAGGGCTTAAAAGAATTTTTCGGACAGGAAAAAATCCAACAACAGTTAAACATTTTAATTGGCGCAGCTAAAAAACGCGAAGAACCATTAGGCCATCTGCTATTTTTTGGCCCTCCCGGCCTAGGAAAAACTACGCTTGCGTCGTTAATCGCAAATGAAATGGGAACCAATTTAATCTGCTCTTCCGGTCCAATTTTAGAAAAAGCAGCAGATTTGGCAGGACTTTTGACTAATTTAAATCCTAAAGACATACTCTTTATCGATGAAATTCACCGCTTAAACAAGGTTTTGGAAGAATATCTATACTCTGCCATGGAAGACTTTAGATTAGACCTAATGATCGATTCAGGCCCTTCCGCCCGCAGCGTACAAATTAATCTAAATCCCTTTACTTTAATCGGAGCTACTACCAAATCCGGCTTAATTTCCTCTCCTATGCGTTCGCGATTTGCTTTTACTTCTCGGTTAGACTATTATCCTGCAGAAACTTTGCAGAAAATTATTCTGCGCTCTGCCAAGATCTTAAAAACCAACCTAGATCTCAAGTCAGCCCTGTTAATTGCCTCGCGTTCACGAGGCACGCCACGGATAGCTAACAACTTACTAAGATGGGTCCGTGATTTTGCCCAAATGAACAACCAAAAACAAGTCGGCACTGATCTGGCGCAAGAAGCGCTGGAAATGTTGTTAATTGATGAAAAAGGGCTTGACGAAATGGATAAAAAACTGCTTTCTGTTATTATTGATCATTATAACGGCGGGCCTGTTGGCGTAGATACCCTGGCTATTGCCATAGGAGAAGAAAGCCATACTCTCATGGAAGTATACGAGCCTTACCTAATTCAAAGCGGTTTTTTAAAACGCACCAAACAGGGGCGCGAGGCTACCGAGTTAGCTTATGCGCATATGGGAAAAACTTATCAAAAAGATGGAGACGTAAAATGAAAAAAATTTTCTTTTTCTTGGCCTGTTTAAGCCTATTTAACCTAAACAAAGTATCAGCAGAAGAAATTAATATTTTGCTAGAACAAAATGTTAAAGACGCTTTGCTGGAAGTTTGTGGTCCTTACTATGTTTATAACCCCAGCAACAAGACCAAAGTCACCTCTGGCCTGCTTTCCAAACGTTTTATGGTACGGCCAACAGCAGAAGGCATAAAATGGGGACAAGAATTTTTAGGAATCAACCAAATCCGCATAGTTCCCCGCAATCCCAAAACTTCTTTACTGGTTAATGGCGTGCAATATGACGGAGCTGTTGCCGTTTATAAAATTGGAGAGGTTCTAAAAATAGTCAATGAAGTGGATATTGAATCCTATTTGAAATCTATTTTAACCGATCATTTTGCTTTTCCAATTGAAGACGAAGCTATGAACGCTGTAGCAATCACTGAGCGCACTTGGACCTACTATCAAATACAAAAACATAAAAACTATGTTTGGCACATTGAAAAAAACCGCATCGGCTATCAAGGGGCTGCTTTAATTATTCCTGATTCGCCAATTGTAAAAGCAGTGGACGCAACCAGCGATCTAATTTTGGTAAACTCTAAAAACAAACAACCTTTTGCAGCACTCTGGACTGAACATTCAGGCGGCAAGACAGCTCCTTATCAGGTGGTTTTCCGCCATGATGTCAATGCCCCTAAAACAGGTGTCAGAGCGCCGCTTGCAGATATTGACCGCAGAGATACAGCTTGGAAATATACAGTTTCTAAAGACCGGCTGGCATCTGCCCTAGGTCTGAAAAAACTAAACCAGCTGCAGCTTTTCCAGGACAAAAACTCCAGAAAAGTTTACGGTGTTAGGTTAAAAGATCAAAATAATGTTCATGATCTAGACTTTTTTACTTTGCAGTCCAGGCTTTCAAAAAAAATACTGCCTTCCAATGACTTCACAGTAGAAACCAAAGAAAAAGAAGTTTCGTTCAAGGGTTTCGGCAGAGGCCATGGAGTGGGTTTATGTCTTTTTTCCGCTTCTCAGCTGGCGCAAAATGGAGAAACGGCAGCGCAGATTCTGTCCAGATTTTTTCCAGATACTTTTATTATTAATCTAACTGCCTATCCATTAGATTTAAACTCAGCTAAGGACGGTGAAAAATAATTTATTTTCTCCAAATTAAGGGAATCATTTGCTGATCTACTCCCCTTGGATAAATCTGAGGAGTTTTGTGCTGTAGTTGATATTTTTTTTTGAGACCAAGAAACTCTTTAACTTTTCTTGATGTTTTTGTTAAAATAAAAACCTTGTACCGGGGATCTCATAGGTAAGAAAAAATTTTAACCAGGTCAGGACCGGAAGGTAGCAGCCTTTAAATTTTTTCTTAGGTTATGAATAAATCTCCGGTACTTTTTTTTAAAAAAAAGCAAACATCTTAACTTAAACATCTGAATTTTTTTATGGACAAAACGCAAAAACTGTTAGAAATAGCCGAAACTCTTTTAGGAGAAGACGGCTGCGCTTGGGATAAAAAACAATCGCTCAGCAGCCTACAAAGATATGTCATAGAAGAGGCGCACGAAGTAGTAGAGGCTATCGACGAGAAAAACTTTGTTAAAATCAAAGAAGAATTGGGAGACTTGATTTATAATATTGTCTTTATTTCTAAACTGGCAGAAAAAAAACAGCAATTTAACTTTGCAGATGTTGTAGAAACAATTTGCGACAAGCTAATCCGCCGTCATCCTCACATCTTTAAAGATAAAAGAAAACTAACGCCGGAAGAAGTGCTTTCAGAGTGGCAGGAAATCAAAAAAACAGAAAAGACTCAAAAGCATCCTCTGGAAAGCATTCCTCCAGACCTCCCCCTTTTAATGAAAGCACAACTGGCAGTTAGAAGATTAAAAAAGTCAGGCCTTGAATTTACTGATTTTAAAGATTTAAAAAAGCTAGATCCAAAAATGCCATTAACAGAAGAGAGATTGATTGACATGCTTTTATTTTTAGCCTCAATAGCTGAAAAAAATGATCTTTCTTTAGAAGACGGCCTGAGAAGACGGCTTAAACAGCTAAAAAAAACAGTTTAATCAAAAGCGGTTTCGCACTACCAGCGTCTTTCGCATCTACTCGGATAGCTGGGCAGATTGTCACAAGTTTTATATTTTGAAGAGCACTGCTGATGTTCTTTACGATGTTCTTTCTTTTTTCCCAAAAAATCACAAGAGGCTATCGATCCTCCAGTACAAAAAAAGCCTAATATAATCAACAGCATCTTTTTCATTTTCTTGTTTCTCCTTAAAAGAGCAATTTTTTAAAGGTTTGTATTACTACTATAAACAAGCTAAAAATACATTTTAAATTAACAAACCCTCTTAATCTTTTTTATTACTAAAGAAATTTATTTTTAACAAGGGTTTAATTTCTTAAACTGATAAATATTATTTAATTAAATTCTGATAAAACTTAGAAAAAGCTGAGAATCGCTGATTAATACTTTGATTTAATGAAAGAGAACAATTGTTATCGATGCAGTCTAAAGAACAGCTTCTTAAATCAGGGCAGCGCTTTTTAAATTTAAGCGGCGGTTTTTTAGAACATATCCCTGTAAAGCAAAGATGTTTTTTTTCCAGATTTTGACCTTGCGCTCCATAAACTGAGGCGCTAGTCGGCCCAAAAAAACTAACGGTAGGCAAACCTGCTAAAAGGGCCAAATGCAAAGGACAGGAGTCCATTCCGATGAGCAGATCAGATTCTTTCATAAGATGCTGCAGAACAGGCAGAGACAGCTTTTCTAAAACCAGCTGCCCATGATTTGGACTAAAATAAGAAGCGAGCGTTAAACTTTTGGAAAATTCTAAAGAAGAGCTTTGTAAAAATAAAAACAAAGGATCATATTTTTGTTTAATTTTTTGTAAAAAACCAAGCAACAAGGAATGGTCTAATTCTTTACTTTTCCATTTGGAAAAGGGAGCTATAAAAAAAAGCCTTTGATCTTTTCTTTTAATTTTGGAAATCTTTTTGGCAATTTCATCTTTTTTGAATTTTTCCTGAGCGTTTAATTTAAGTAGCATTTTAGAGAAAAAATCAAAAGAATGTAACAACTTATCAGGCATCTGAAAATAACGAGAAATAATAGAAAGATACTGCAATCTAATATTTTGGTTTAGATTTATTGCATATTGATGATTAGTAACAAAAATATTAGGCCATTCGGCAACAGATTTTCTATCCAGACCTACTTTATGAGGGCTTTTAGCAAAAGCTGTGATTAAAGCAGACCTTACATTGCCTTGCAAATCAAAAACAGCCTCGTAGCCGCCGTTTCTCTGCATTAAAGAAAAAAGCTTTTTCAAGCCCAAAAATGGAAAAGCAAAGAAACTTCTGGGAATTGCAATTGTTTGATCCACAAAAGGGTGAGACCGAACAATTTCCTGATTTTCCTCTAAAACAGCAAAGTGAATTTTTAAATTTTTAAAATATTTATTTAAAAATTCCAAAACAGGGAAAGTCTGAATGATATCTCCCAAAGCTGAAGTTTTAATCAGTAAAATACGCATCTTACAGGGTAAAATTTAAATTTTCCGCTTTCTGCATCTTGCTTAACAGTCTATCGTTTTTCCAGCTTTTTGATTCCCCTTAAAAATTTTTTAAAAATTTGAGGAATAGGCGCTTCTATCTTAATATTTTTTCTTTTAATGGGATGTAAAAATTCAAGTTGATAACTATGCAATAAAAGCCGCGGAACAAAATCGGAATATTCATATTCTTGAAAGTATTGATAATCCCCCAAAATAGGATGGCCCAGTTCTAAGGCATGCACTCTGATCTGATGGGTTCTACCAGTTATCGGAAAAAAAAGCACAGCCGAATATTTTTTCTGAGCTGTTAAAGTCTTAAATAAAGTAACAGCTTTCAGCCCGACTTTTGGATGGGACTTAAAAAGAATTTTACCATAATTTTCCTGAGTTTTTTTAGCAGATTTAGCAAATCTGTTTTTAGGCTGTAAAAAAGAACAGATTTTTCCTTTCTTTTGATTAAGATGGCCATCAACAATTGCCAAATAAGTTTTTTTAAGATTTTTCGAAGAGAAAATTTTAATAAACTCTTTTTTTACCTTTTTGCTTTTAGCTAAAATCAAAAGACCTGATGTTTTTAAATCCAAACGATGAACTAAAAATGTTTCCGGAAAATATTTTCTAATCAAAGAATCAGAGCAAAGTAAAAAAGTCGGTTTATTGATGATCAAAAAATATTCGTCTTCAAACAAAACAGCAATTTCTGATTTTTTAATTTTCGAGGTATCAACCTCATCTTTAAAAGAATTTTGCTGTTTAAAATTTTCAACTTTATGTGTTTTCTGATCTGCAACCAATTCAGAAGGTAAAATTTGCTCTATGGCAATTTCTACCGCATCCCCTTTTTTGACTTTGACAGAAGCAAAGCATTCAGTTTTGCCATTCAACCGGCAAATGCCTTTTTCCATGGCTTTTTTAATTTTTTTTAAAGAATAAAAACTTTTAGTCTTAGCCTTAATAAAATTAACCAGTCTCAGACCTTCTTCTTGAGAAGATACCAAATAGTGTTTAAAGGCCATTTTCTAAAAGCTCAATTAAAAGACGGACGCCGTAGCCTGTTGCCAAAGTCGGATAATAACCTTTAGCTTTGGAATAATAAGCAGTCCCTCCAATATCCAAATGAGCCCAAGGGCAGTCCCGGACAAATTCCTGTAGAAAAAGCCCGGCTGTAATGGCTCCTCCTTTTCTGCCTCCGACATTTTTAATATCGGCAATCTCTGATTTCAAGCTTTCCAAATAACTTTCATAAAGCGGCATGTGCCATAATTTTTCACCAGTTTCATGCGATGCTTTTTTAATTTTTTGAACCAATTTTTCGTTATTGGAAAACAATCCGGCTATTTCTTCTCCCAAAGCAATAGAAATAGCTCCAGTCAAAGTAGCTAAATCTATCATATAGGCTGGTTTAATTTTTTTGACGGTATATCCTAAAGCATCCGCCAGAATCAAACGCCCTTCAGCATCGGTATTTTCCACTTCTACCGTTTTACCGCAGTAACTGGTATAGACATCCCCGGGCTTATAGCTATTGGCGCTAATCGCATTTTCCGTAGCCGGCACCACGCCGATCAAATTAACTTTCAAATTTAAAAGAGCAGCTGCATACAAGGTACCTAAAACCGAAGCTCCGCCTGCCATATCACATTTCATAGTATCCATAGCAGTTGATGGTTTTAAGCTAAGCCCGCCTGTATCATAAGTCAGCCCTTTGCCAATCAAAGCTATTTTTTTATCTTTTTTTGCAGCTCCGTTGTAATGAATAACAGTAAAGGTAGGCTCTCTAAATGAGCTGCGGCTGACAGCCAGCAAAAGACCCATTTTTTCTTTTTCAATCCGTTTTTTATCAAAAACTTCGACTTTTATTTTCTTGGAAATTTTTTCAAAACTTTTAGCGACTGTCGCTAGTTTTCTAGGGGTAATTTCATCTGCATGATTCATAACCAGATCACGAACCAAATAAATACCTTCTGCTATTTTTCTCATTTTAGCAATTTTTTTAGCCGCTTCTTGGGGAGCATTTACTAGACTTACTGTTTCAATTAAAGGAGAAATTTCCAGCAGGCTTTCCCTGCGCATATGGTTAAAAACATAATTAGTCAAATAAAGCCCCTCTAAAATTGCTCCCAAAACATCTTCTGATTTCAATTTTTCAGGAAAAAGCACGTTCAAAGAAGTGATTTTCAACTCCCTGCATTTTTTTACTAAGCAGGCATAAGAAAGCCGAATAATCTCATCAGAAATTTTTTCTTTTTTACCAAGTCCTAGAAGCACAATTCTTTTTTCTAAAACATCGCTATAAAGCAACAAAACCTCGCCCTGCCTGCCTTTAAAGTCTTTATATTTCAACGCAGGCAACTGGGCAAATTCCTTAGCAGCTGTATCCGACAAAAAACTAGCACCTTTTTTATCATCTTCCAAAAAGGGCAGAACTAGGGCTTTTTTTTCTTTTCTTTTAGAAAAAATAACGGCATCTACTTGCATTTTTACCTCTTTGCATTTTAGGCTCTATTCAAAACATCTGACATTCAAATCCAAAATTCCAATTTTCAAAGCTTTAAAAAAAAGATTTCTTTTTTTTTTAAAATCCTATCAAAAGGTTTAAAAAGGAATTTCGTCTTCTGATATATTCTCACTTTTTTCAGCAGTTCCGCTGATAATGCCGACTTCTTCAGTCTTTTCCTGTGCAGTCTCTTCCTGATTGGTATTTTGCTGAGCATAACTATTTCTATTTTCCACATTAGCATTGCTTTTGCCAAAAGGACTAAACATAAGGTTAGAAGCGGTGATAGATAAAGAAATTTGAGGCTGGCCATCTCTGCCAGTAAAAATTTCCGGCTTTTGCAGCTCACCTACGACCATAATAGCGCTGCCTTTTTTAAAATAAGCCATCATTTTATCAAACTGCTCTCCCCAAACCGTTATTCTCCACCAAATAGTCTGGTCATCGCCCTTAGCGCTTCTGCGTGCTCTAGTAGCCACTCTCAAAGAAGTAACTTTCTGTCCGGATGAAGTAAAGCGAACTTCGGGATCCGCTCCCATATGACCTGCAATAGTAATAATATTCATAGAAAAACCTCTTTAAAATTTTGAGTTAATTATTAAAAACATAATCTATTAGTTCAAGGGAAATTCTTATTTACATCAAGGCAAAATTGTTAAAATAAAAAAAAAGTATAATATAATTTTTTGAATTTGCTATCTTATTTGCCAAAAATTAAATTTTTCTAACCAAAAGGCAGTATTTATGAAATGTATTTGTCGTCCTTTTTATTCTGTTTATAATTACTTATCTACGCAAACTTCAAGATTTTTTAATTTCATAGCTAATAAAGTACATACTTTAGCAATGAATATTTTCACTCATTATCTAACGGCTTGCAAAGACCTAGTTTTTCAAAAAGAAATCAAACAATTACAACAAACTAAAGACGCCATCAATGAGTTAAAACCGCATTTTACAAATCTTAGCGCGCAATTAAAGGAACTAGCTCAAAATTTAAATGTATTGCCGGATGCTTTAACAACTTCTTTACAAGAAAAGCTACCTCAAATTCCATTAGATCCGTTACAAGGACCAACTATTTTAAACACACTAAAAGAACAAATAGAAAGAGCACAAAAAACAGTAGATGCAACAGCTAGTATGTTTGACAATTTATTTTCAGAGGATCACCAACCCCACCTCTAAAAACAAAAGCTTAAACAACAACGACGTAATACCCATAGTTTTAGATATGGAGAGCTGTCAAGACATTAATTCCAAAAAAGCTTTATGCAGCAAATTTGGCTCTCCTTCCAAAGTTTTTAAAAATTTATTGGAAATATTTTTACCTAGCTGTACCCCTTCTTGATCAAAAGAATCAATTCCCCAAATATATCCTTGAAAAGCTATTTTATGTTCATATAAAGCAATCAGCTGTCCCATAGTTTTTGCAGTTAGCTGATCTGCCAATAAAATAGAAGTAGGCCGATTGCCGAAAAAATTCTTGTTTAAATCCTGATTTTTCTCTCCTAAAGCCAAAGCTAAGGCAGAACCAAAAAGATTACAATAAAGCTTTTGCTGAACAGTTGTTTTATCGATTTTAAATTTTTCTTCTATTTGCGGTTTTTTAAAGCCGATAAATTCCTGGGCAGAAATATCTGTTCCTTGATGCAAAAGCTGAAAAAACGAATGCTGCGCGTTAGAGCCGCTATCGCCAAACAAAAAAGGAGCCGTCGAAAAATTCAATGTTTCTTTTTGCAGGCTTACTGATTTACCATTGGATTCCATATCAAGCTGCTGTAAATAAAAACAGAATTTTTTTAAAGCACTACAATAAGGAACAACTGCCAAAGTAGGCAATTTTAAAAAATTACGTTTCCAAATACCCAATAAAGCCAAGATTAAAGGCAGATTGTCTTTAGTTTTTTTCAAGGCTATTAAATCCATCTGATGAGCACCTTTTAAAAACTCTACAAAAAGATCGTTTCCTATAAGCAGGCTTAAACTAACAGCCCCGACCATGGAAGTTACTGAATAACGGCCGCCGATATAATCCCAAAAATAAAAAATTTTTCTGTAATTTTTAGCTTTATCCATTTGACTTTTGGCAGTTGTTATAGCTAAAAATCTATTTCTGCTATCAATTTTGGCTTTTTCCAAAGCTTTTCTAAAAAACTGTTCTGAAATTTTAGTTTCTAAAGTAGAACCGGATTTAGAAACTACAACAAAAAGAGTTTTTTTTAGATTTATTTCCTGTAAAACCTGATACATTTTATCAGGATCAATATTGTTAATGAAAAAAGGTTTGATCTTAGGTTTAGCTAAATTTTTTAAGGCATCAAAGACAACTTCTACACCTAAATGAGACCCTCCGATACCAATATGCACTAGGTATTCAAATTCGCCATCTATTTGCTTTAAAAAATTCCTGCATTTTTCTAATTCTTTTTTTTCCAAAACAGCTGCTTTTTTAGCTTTATCGCTAGAATTTGAGTCTTCAAAAACATCCCTCATAGAGGTATGCAAAACAGCTCTATTTTCAAAAACATTGACAGCTTCTCCATTTTGCTGAGCCTGCATCATTTCCAAAGCATTGCTTTCATTTGCCAGTTCAAATAAAGCCTCAATTATCTTATCATTTATTTTTTCCAAAGCATAAAGCAATTTAAAATCCCCTGCTTTTAAAACATATTTTTTTACCCTTTTTTCAGAAACAGCATTTGGTTTATTTAGATCAAAAGGTTTTTTAGCTAAATTTTGCAATTTTTTAAAGCTGCTATAGTCTGTAATAAATCCCATGTTTTTTTTCCTTTATTTAATAAAAGATTTAACATGCCTTTTAAAAATTCTCCAGTCCTATTTTTTAAATTTATCAGCTTTTAAACTTATAAATTTTGAAATTCTATAGCCTCAAATTGCTTTCCTTTGCTAACATTTAGCTTTACTGATCAAATTTTTTATAATTTGAAGTTCTAACAATCGGGGCATAGCGCAGCTTGGCTAGCGCGGCTGGTTTGGGACCAGTAGGTCGGGGGTTCAAATCCCTCTGCCCCGATTCTTTTATCAATGACGGCGTAATACTCTTGGCTTTAGCCATAAGGGAAATATTAATTTCAGCCTTTATTAGGATTTAAAAGACATTTGTGTTACCTATGTTTTTTTGCTTAAAAAAAACCTAAATTTGAAATTGCATATAGTGAATTTTTTTACCTTTAGCTCTAAAAAGCTCTTCGAAAAAAGAACTGCCATAACCTGCAAAAGACTTTTTAAAATAAGGTTCTTCAAAGACTGTTCTTAAACCACTTTGAAAAGCTTCTTTAATCATAAAAAAAGCCAGATCTTCATGGTCGGTTACTAAAGTAATCTTTCCATCCGGCAAAAGTTTTTTTTTGATCTCGAGCAAAAACTCTGTCTTGACCAATCTTTTTTTATGATGTCTTCTTTTTGGCCAGGGATCTGGAAAATTAATAAAAACATTTTGAATGCTGTTTTCCGGCAAGTAAAACCAAGTAAAAACAAAAGCTTCTCCAAAAATCAAAAAAAGATTTTTTAAATTTTGTCTTTTAGCTTTAAGCCAAATTTTTCTTGCTCTATCAAAATCTTTTTCTACTGCTATCCAGTTTAAATTTTGATTTTTTTGCGCTTTGTCCGCTATCCAACTGCCATTTCCACTGCAATATTCAAGTTGAACAGCATTTTTATTCCCAAAAATAGCTTCTAAATCAAGCTTTGGCCCATGTTTTCCAACAGCTTCATAAAAACCAGGAATAAATAAAAAACCATCCAATAAAAAAGGTTTTCTCTTTTCAAAAGAACATGGAATTTTAAAATCAGCTAATTTAATCATATCCAAAAAGGATACAATTTTTAAGTTTTTTACCGCTAGCAGCCATTGATCATTTTCTACCTTCAACCACTTAGAAACGGATTTTTATTAACTTTAAACCAACCTTGACCAGCATCAAAATTAACTTAAATACTAACTATTAACACCTTAGACCATAAAACCAACAATTTTTACTAATAAAATAATTAATTCACCAAGTTTTTAAAATAAGACCTTTAATATTAAACATTTATAGATTAAGAGTAACCTCTATTCACTTCTACCTTAAGTATCTATAATACAATTATATTTAATAATTTTTAATTTAATGTTATAAATATAATTAGAAATACAGCCATTTAATTAAACGAAAATTAATTTGTAATTAATTAAAACAATAACAATTAAAAGATTATGAGTGGATCAGTTTCCCCTACCAGCCCCAGCTCAAATATACCGACTCCTAATCATTATAATTTTTCCAGTGATTTAGCTAATTTTAAAAACTTGCTGTCTATGCAAGAAAATTCCACTACCTTTGATCCACTATTAACCGAAAAGATTTTTCTTTATTTAGAAGCGCTTAAAGAAGACTATAGCGAAAGTCACGGCCGCCAATTAAACTCATTATTCAGCACATTAAACACCTATTTTGCCAATCTTTTTCATGTATACATCTCCTATCAATACTCTCAAAAGGGCCAGGCTTTTGTTAAAAATACTATAGAAAATTTTAAAAACCGTTTTGTAGGCAATACTGAAGCCGCTGCCGATGACCCGTTAGTTAATTTTAAGCAAGAAATATCTTCTCGTTATTCACAAAGCACAAATAATAATTTTTCTTGGATAACAACGGGAGAAGGAGATGCAAATTATGCTGTTGGCAGCTCAACTGCAAATACAGAAGCTCAAGAAGATCTATCCCAAGAGCTTAGTCATGTAACCGAAGCTTCTAACATTATCAATACTATTGCATCAGACCAACAAGCATTTGAAAAAGAAATGCGTGTTTTAAATGCTTATATTAATCATTTAAAAACCCGTTTTAACCCTTATTTAACAGAAACAATCCTAAAAAGAATAAAATCAGCACAAAACAAATATTCGGCCAATCATCCATCGGCACTTAGAATATTTTCATATAACAATAGAAGCATTTTAGAAATCTCTTATAAAAATCTTTTATTGTTTACCTATGCACAAAAACAAGCACAAATCAGCTATGTTTGGAATCAATTAAGAAATGCAATTTATAAGCCGCCAAGAATTTCTCCACCAGCAAATTCTTATACAACTTCTAGTTATAGTTCACCAGGAAATTCTACTGACATTTTTAATATCGCTGCTCAATTAAACCAGCTAACTAATGGAGGTTTGCCACCAGCATGGCATCTTGTTAAAGATATTGCTTTTTATGAATTGTTAAAAAAATGGGGGCTTTTTACAGGATGTACAAACCTGCCCAGTGCTGTAACAAAAGGAACTGCAGTATATGCAAATTTAAAAAATCATGCCATAAATGCAGCTTTAACTTCTGTATTAAATAAAATCAAATATCTCAACAGAACGTATAATATAAACTATGATATTGAAGATTTTAAAAGCGATTTTTCCTCAGTTTACAATAGCGTAGGTGATTTTGATGGATATTCTATTATTGATCATCATGTATCTTATATGGATAGTCAAGCCGACAAGGCTCCTGCCATTCAAGATACATATAACCAACAACGATCGGAAACTTTAATAAACAATTACAATACACAATACAATGCAAATTTAACATTTTCTGATATCAATCAAACCACTCTTTTAAACACAACTAATCCCATAAGCTATTTAAAAGAACAGCATGCACTAAAGATACTTTCAGCTTACAATCAAAGCAATTCTGGCATTGATTTAACTCTTGAACAAGTAGATAAAGAAACTCTGCTTGCTGCTGAGGATTACAATGCTTATCTGTCCAGGATTCAGACTAGAGTTAATACAGCTCAAGCCCAACAAATCTTAGACTTTTATAATAGCAATAACGGCACCAATTTAACCTTAACAGACCTTAATATAACAAATCTGCTTAATGCTGATAACATCACTGAACATTTAAACTCTGTTATTATTGCCAACTATGAAGCTGCCAACAATACAACATTATCTGCTGAACAAAAAGCGGCTTTTGCCGAAGCGACAAACAAAACTGCTTATCTAACCACGCAAGCTCAGATCTTAAACAATCAAAGAGCCATTGATCAAGCCCTCCAAGACTATAACGATACTAATAATACCAA
>CAYXMS010000002.1:29628-30813 GCA_964466185.1 uncultured bacterium | reverse complement strand
TGCCGAAGCGACAAACAAAACTGCTTATCTAACCACGCAAGCTCAGATCTTAAACGATCAAAGAACCCAAAGAGCCATTGATCAAGCCCTCCAAGACTATAACGATGCTAATAATACCAATCTAACTCTCAGCGACAGTCAGAAAAACGCACTTTTAACTGCTTCCGACAAAACTGCTTATCTCAACAGTGTAGTTAACAATAAAGCTCAGACTATTATAAACACATATAACCAAAACAATCCAAGTTCACATATAACTTTAAGTGATATAAATGCTATAAATTTAATCACATCAAACAATGCTAACAATATTTTACAAAGCATTCATGCCCAACAAATACTTGATAAATATAATGAGGATTATAAAACCAATATTCAAATAACCAATTTGGATAAAGCAGAGCTTATAGCATCGGCTAATAATAACAAACAAACTGAATATCTAGACAAAACATTAGTTTCCCAATATCAAGCTTCAACAGATACTTTCTTAACCCGCAGCAAAAGAAGATTTTTAAGCCGAGCACCTAATAAAGCTACCTACCTACAACAAGAAAAAAAAGCAGAAAAACAAAAGACAGCTAAACAAATTGTTGTATCTTACAACAAAGCTAATAATGCAAATTTAAGTCTTTCTAATACTGAAGAAAAAGAACTTTTAAAAGCTTCTGATAGAATTGCTTATCTAAACGAAAAATACGTAAAATCTTTAATTAACAATTATAACAAAACAAATCCAAAAGCCAATTTATCTTTTAATAACATAAATAAAGAAGAACTTTTAAGAGCAACAGATAAAACTGCCTATCTTGACAAGCAATATGTTAAAGCGCTAGTCAGTGCTTATAACCAAGCCCATAATACTAGTTTAGTCCTAACCAAAAAACAACAAGCAGCTCTTTTACAAACAGCTGATAAAACTGCCTTTCTTAACATGCTCGCTTCTTCTACAACAACAGCTGCTACTAAAGCCGCCGCTACTGCCAAAACAACAACCGCTGCTAGAGCTGCCAAGGCTGCTCCACAAGAGATGGACAAAGCTCAGTCTTTGATCAATGCTTATAATAAAGAGCACAATGCCAGCTTGGTGCTTAACAATCAGCAGAAAACAGCTCTTTTACAAGCTACAAATAAAACTGCCTATCTTGACAAGCAATATGTTAAAGCGCTAGTCAGTGCTTATAA
>CAYXMS010000002.1:0-29528 GCA_964466185.1 uncultured bacterium | reverse complement strand
CCAAGCCCATAATACTAGTTTAGTCCTAACCGAAGCACAACAAACAGCTCTTTTACAAACGACTGATAAAAACGCTTTTTTAAACAATATAGCAACTCAAACAAATAACCGAATACAAGGTATAATAGATACTTACAATAGAACCAACAATACTAATCTGACTCTTTATGACAAACAAAAAACAATGCTTCTAAGAGCTGCTAACAAAACTCATTATCTTAACAAATTACATCTGCAAAGAGTGCTTCAAAATTACAATCTTATTCATCCGGATGCTAATTTAAATCTAAAAGATATAGATAAAAACACTTTGTTAAAAGCAATTGATAAAACAGCTTATCTTAATAAAAAATATGCACAGAAAATAATTAGCTCTTATCAAAAAGAAATGGATCCAAGCATGGTTGTAGGAAACAAACAAATGCAAACACTAATTAATATGATTGAAGACAAAACCCCTAAAAACAAACTTTATGAGCACCTGACTCAATCCGCCGTGGTAGATCTAAATACACAAGTTTCCAATTTTAAAAAAATACAGTTTGAAAAAAAATTTTTAAAATTTAAAAAACTATTATTTGAAAGACAAACGGCTAAAAAATTTGAATATACTAAAATTATGGAATTTTTTGAATATCTTAAATACATAGACCAAGAACATGCAGATTATCAAAAAAAATTAAAAGCGATTTTTGAAGCTTTAGAAACTAAAAAAGAAAGTTATCTACAGACTTTATTTAAAAGTCTTATAAGCTATGACTATCTTTTTCAAGGCGAAAAAAAAGCTTTAGATACAGTGGAAAAATTTAAATCCATGTTTTTAAAATCCTCAGATACTTTAGAACATTGGAAAAATTACTTGCATGAACTTAAAAAGCTGAAAATAGATAAAGACTATTTAAATCTAAATTACACAGCTACATTTAAAGAAAAAGCTTTTGAATTAGCAGCCATTAGTAAAAATGCCTTAAAAACAGCAGCTATTTTACCTTCTCAGCTGCCTATTTTATATGCTGAATCTTTAAAAAAGGATGAGTCTTTAACCCAGAAAAATCCGAAGTATTTTGATAAACATTTAGGATTTTTGCTGCAAATTAAAAACCGTTTGCAAAAAGAATATCTAGATGTTATAGAAATTTTTAGCAACATCTCTGACATTAAAATACCCCTTTCTAAAAAATTGAAAAATAACCTGCAAACAGGTTTGCAAATTATACAAAAAACCTGCTTTGAACTAACTGCCGCTAATGAACTGGCATGGAACAACTTCTTTGAAAAGCTCGCTAACGAGACTAAAAACTCAGAAGAATCTAAAAGCGGCTGAAATTAAACTTTAAAAAATCTCTAAATTTAAGTTTATAAACAAATTTCTTGAATATTTTCAATCTTAGAGCTACTCTCAAAAAATAACTAAACACAAGAAAAATACGCTTGTTAACGACCTGCGAGTAAAGTCGTAACTTGCATTAAAACCCCAGTTGACTAGAAGGCTTAAAGGAAACTTTGTGCAACAGTTGATTAAAAAAAAATACAAGCACACCTTGGGAAGTTTCAGCCATTGGCTGTTTACAAGTTCCAAATTTTGTAGTTGGCGGTTAAATGTCGCAAGAAACACCAACTGTACTGCCAGCTTAAAAACTCTTTTGAGCAATCTCGATACAAACCTAACCGCTTGGACAAGCAGGATAGAAAAGAAAAGTATCTGTCGTTTCTGGTCTAACTTTTTTAAACAATTAACCGGAGGGGCAGCATTTCCTCCAACATCTGAAGAAGTTGGTTTCCATGCTGTTAATTTGTCATGAAAAAGCTATTTTTAATTTTAACTTTAATGATTTTTATCAATACTGTAGCTTTTACAGAATCTAAACAAACTCTTAATACAGCACTTCCATCTGAAAAAACTATTTCTGAAAACCTAGAAAAAAATGCTGCAGCCAATAAAAATTTACTAATCAAAAAATCGGCTTCTATTACCAGCAAAACAAAATCCGGAATTGATCTTAAAGAAGTCTTTGCGGCATCTCCCATAATTTATACTATTTTACTTGCCATGTCAGTTACCGCTCTAGTTATTTTACTTTATAACTATTATAATTTCCGTCCTAAAAATCTAATAAGCTTAAAAAATTCCGAACAGCTCAAACAACATCTTTATCAGGAAAAATATCAGGAAGCTTTAATTTACTGTGAGAAAAACGGCAATCTGCTGTCTGCCATGATAACAGCAGGTATTGAAGCCCGCAGCCATGGCCCTCAATATACTATTGATTCCATGAAAGACGAAGGCAGAAGGGTAACTGCTGATTTTTGGCAGAAATTATCCCTTTTAAATGATATCGCTATTATAGCGCCCATGTTAGGGCTGGCAGGTACGGTAATCGGCATGTTCTATGCTTTTTATGATGTCAATCGCTCTATTGACAGTATAGCCGCTCTTTTTGATGGCCTAGGCATTGCAGTAGGCACGACTGTTATGGGACTTATCGTATCCATTTTAGCTATGATGTTTCATACTGTTTTAAAATATAAAATGACTAAATCCTTACATTTGGTAGAAGCTGAAGCGGTAACACTGGCAAATTTAATCAAATCACACAAAGGTTAAACTATGCGCCATTTGGTTGAAGATGACAAACTAAAGCCTTCTTTGCATTTAAATTTAGCTCCTATGATTGATTTTTTATTTTTAATGCTTTGTTTGTTTGCCACATTAACTATTACTAGAGCTACTTTATTTGATACTAAACTTGATCTGGTGCATTTAAAAAAAGAAAAAGACGCTTCTTTAGTTTATAGCAAAGAAGATATTTATCAGATTAATTTAAGCATAGATAAAGCTGGAAAATATAAATGGATTACTGAGATCCAGGACTATCCCATGCAAAGTTTAATACAAATCCAAAATGAACTAGTCCATCAATATAATTCAGGCCTTCTGCCTAAAGACAAAAATAAAATTGAAGTTTTGTTGCATATAGATAAAAATGCTACTTGGAAAAAAATATCTGAATTAATTTTTTCTATCCGTCAAATGGGTTTTAAAGCCAAACCCATATATAAACCCGAAAAGTAGCTTTTAAAAGCAGGATATCGACTTGCTGAAAAATCAAAAAAAGCTTAATCTTAATAACTTCTTGCCCAGGTGGTGAAATTGGCAGACACGCCAGATTTAGGTTCTGGTGCCGTAAGGTGTGTAGGTTCGAGTCCTATCCTGGGCATATGCGCATAAATTTTTCTTTAATATGCCCAAGTGGTGGAACTGGCAGACACGCTAGATTCAGGTTCTAGTGCCTTAACGGGTATGTAGGTTCGAGTCCTATCTTGGGCATTTTTTATATATTTTAAAAAAAATCTTGTCATTAATTGAATTGCCGTGAAAAAATTTTGTGCGAAATGTTTTTGAATAAAAATCTATTAAATAGATCAACAACTACAACTAACGGCTTAATTTTATGACAACAGGTTCTGCAAGCCCGATTTACCCTCTAAGATCCAGTCCATCTTTTCTAAATGGCGATTTTAAAAACACCCCCTTACCTTTAGATCAAGCATCTGCAGAACGAAATGAATCTTTTCAAGATTCAACAGCACCGAAATTATATTTTAGAACTTTTGTAAAAATAAGTTTTTTTGGCCGCCGTTTTTTTTCCTTGCTGATCAAACGCAGCTGGCAAACTTTAATTAATTTACCAGACAAAATTCTAGATCGGATGATTTTTCATTTTCCCAAATTAACCAATGTCAGACGTACTATCAGCAAACAAAGCAGTTTTACTGCTTTGGACATGCAAATTTCAGACAAATTAGAACGTCACAGACATGATCTTAAAATCAGACTTGCTATATTGGAAAACTGTCTCAAAGAAGATGCTGAAAAATGGCAAAATGGCCTAATAAGCTTTGAAACCCATATTATGCGTTACTTACAAATAGCATCTATTAAATTAGCTTATTCTTTAGATGCAGCCTATCCTGATCAAAGAATACCGCTGCCCTGCCCTTTTCTTTCTGCTAAACAAATTTTAAATGCCAGAAACATTGATTTTTTTTATCAGGAAGAAAATTCCTATTCAATCAATTTAATTATCAATAATGGAGGTTTGATAGCCTATGGTTTAGAACCGCCGGAAGGCTCTTATGCTCCGCCAATTTTATTAATTAAAGGCACTAGCAAAACTAATCTCATGCAAATGCTTGTAGACTTAGATGAAAATATAGGAGAAAAAGCTGTTAAAATAAACAAAGCAGCTTTACAAGATTGGATAAAAAAACATACTTTTGCCAAACCAATTATATGTGGTCATAGTTTGGGAGGTGCCATTTCCCAAATTATTGGCTGTAAATGCCATGCTTATATTGATTCAATAGTCACATTTGCCTCCCCTTCTCCCGGCAAAAAATACGTTAGAAAATATAAAAATATATTTCAAAAAGAACTGCAAAAAATTGAGCAAAAAGAATGTCCCAAACTTCCTGAAGTTTATCATTTTATCAATGATGGAGATTTAATTCCCTACATAGGAGGTTTTTCTTCTATTCCCGGCCACATATTTGAGTTGGAAATGCCTCAAAAGATGCCTATCATACAAAGACACGGCAGCCTAGCTTCCATTACCAAAAAGGATTTTATTGAAGAACAAAAAATCAAAGGGCGCAAATTTTTAAGAATAGCCTTAGAAACAGCCAGACTTGTTTTTAGTTTTTTTCTGACTTGGCTCATACGCATCTTTGCTAAAAAACAAACTGAAAACTTACAAAAAAGCAATATTTTAAGAAGACGGGAAAGTATAGCAGCAACTAGATCTGTTAAACCGTTAGAAATTATTCACCCCCCAAGAAGAACATCTTCGATAATTTAAATATAGAGCTTGCCAAGTTTTAATAAACTTCTTATATTGCTTTTCCGAACAAACTTAAAAAAAAAAAATGAGCAGTTCTTCTTCAGTTTCTTCAGAAGCATCCACAGCTGTTTTTTTGCCAAAAATGGAATCATGGGAAAAAACCAGCTTAAAACGTGCAGCTACTTTATTCACTAATGTATATATTATTAATGCTTTGGTACATGTGATTTTCTATCATTCTTTTGCTACTTTTTCACCGGTAATATCTTTAACCACCGCATTAGTTTCTTTAGAAGAACACATCATTATCAATCTTTATGTATTGGTTAAAAATTTTAGAAAACAAGATAACAGATGGGGTTTATCAGATTTTGAAAAACTTGCTATTTCTGTTGCTATTGGTACATGTAATGCATTTTTATATATGAATGTTATTTATACCGCTTCTTCAATATTAATGTATGTGTCTGTGCCATCCTATTTATATTATGCTATTAACACAGCTACAATTAATGTTGTTGTTGATATATTTTTAACTTACTAAAATAGAATTAACTTCTAAAAAAATACAAAAACAGATTAATTAAAACAGTTAAAAATATACTAATAATCAAAGAAGTAGCTAAAGGAAAAGAAAAAATCCATTTTCCTTTTTTGATCAAAAAATCACCTGGTAAAAAACCAAAAAAACGCTGAGCAAAATAAAACAAAACTCCAGCTAAAATTAAAAAAAATCCAGTAAAAATTAAAATTCTAGAAAGCACCATAAAGTTTTATAATTTAACCTGGCTTTTTAAGAATAGACCAACGCCGAAAACTAGCCAAAGAGCTAAAAAAATGCCACTTACAATCAAATCCAGCCCGAAGAAAAGTGCAACTAAAGCAATTATAAAAATACCGGCTAAAGACAATGCTATTCTTTTGTGGTTTAATTTTTTATTTTTTTCAAATTTTTTAATATTGGAAGGCAAAAATTTAAATTTCAAACCTAAAAATAAAAAAAGAGAAAACAAACTAACACTCAGCGCTATTTTAGAGCTTTGTTTAGAATCATTAACAAATCGCATTAAAAACGCAATTATTTGGACTAAAAGTAAATTTTCTAAAAGGGAATGTTTTTTCAAAAATTTCTCTATTTTGGGAAATAGATAAATATAAATTAAAAACAACAGATACCCTGCCAAAAGCCCGCTTAAAACATCTGAGAAAAAATGCAAACCTAAATAAATTCTGGATAAAGAAATCAAAAAAACATATACGAAGGCTAAAACATATCCCCATGTTTTTTTCAAATGATAAGTAAAAACTAAAGCAAAGAGCAAAGCATTTTGCGCTCCTCCAGAGGGAAATCCGAAACCATCAATGACTAATATGGCTACATTTGGATCTAATTCAAAAGGACGCGGCTGTTGAAAAATCTGTTTTAAGCTATCATTTAAAAAAGCACTTAAAAGCAATAAACATAAAATTCTAGCACCTATTTTCCAATCAAAAATAATCCACACTATTAAAAATAAAATTAAATAAAAATACTCGGTATCAAAAAAATTCAAAAACTGAAAAAACTGATTTAACCATTCTCCTCCTGCTTTTTGCAGAAAAGAAATTCCAGACAACTCTTTTAAATGTATAATTTGCATAACTTTTTTATAGCAAAACTTGGATTTTTTAGTTACATTATATATCAAAAGCAATAAAAATATCAGATTTAAAACAACCGCTCTTTTAAAAAGATGGGAATTTAAACGCCAAAAATACAATTCAAAAGGACAAAAAACATGAAAGCTTCTGTGGTTTCATCTTCTAGTTTGGGTGACGGACTATTAATGCTCATAGCTGCTTTTTATTTGAAACAGCATGGATATAAAGTCACTGTTTTCCACCGTCTAATGCATGAAATGAAATCCTTTTTTCCCAGTTATGAATTTAAGCCCTATCCCCAGAGTATAGATGAGCTCAGATCTTTTGATTTAACCATTTTAGAATATCAACCGCCCGTGCCGATTGCTGATTTTTCAGAAAAATACCCCTCTTTAGACAATTTACATTTTCTTTGCCCCCGTCAAATAGGGTTACCCAAACATGATAATGTTATTGTATTCCAAGCAGAAAAAAGCATGGCGCAAAACATAGCTTTAGCTATGGAAAAAATTTTAAAACAAAAAGAATTTTTTCCGGTCAATGGTATTATCCCGCCGCAAAACCTCATCCATCAAAAATATCCAGAACGGATTATCTTGCATCCTTTAAGCAACAATCCTCTAAAAAACTGGCGTAAAAACAAATTTTTAAAACTTTATCATGAACTAAAAAAAAGAAAACTCAAGCCAATATTTTTAATGGCGCCTCACGAGAAAAAATACTGGGAAAAAGCAAAGGTCAATATTAAAACTTTCCCCAACTATCATGAGCTGGCAGCTTTTATTTATGAATCTGGCTTTTTAATTGGCAATGATTCAGGACCTGCCCATCTAGCTTCCAATCTAGCTATTCCCAGTTTAGTTATTGCTGGCAATAGACGTAAAATGCAACTTTGGCGGGCTGATTTTTATCCAACCAGACTCATTTTTCCGCCGCCGTTTATCCCTAACTTTAAATATTTTAAGGTCAAGGATTATTATTGGCCGTTTTTCATCTCTACTAATAAAGTTTTAAAAGCTTTTACTGCAGCTTACAGTCAATTTTTCATTAAAAATGTCAAATAATAAGATCTTTATCAACGATTGTGTCATACCGTTAGCTTGAGCCATGAGAAGCTATCAATCAGCCAAAATAACCAGCTAACATTTGCACAAATTCATTTGATCTGCTAATTATAAAAAAATATCCAATTAATAAGAGGAGTTTATTTATGACCGACTGTAAAGATCTGAAAAAAAACCAAAAATTGGGCTGCCACAATTGCGGTTTGGAAATTTTAATCATCAAAGAATGCAATAGCAAAGATCCAGATAAATGCTGTTCTAAAAAGACGGAAGAAGAAAGCCATTTTAATTGCTGCGGCAAAAAAATGGTTTTAAAATAGATTTTTCTAAAAAAAATAAACAGAGCTGGCTTTTTAATTATTTTCTTTTTGAAAATAAGTTTCTAAAATTTTAGGAATCTGATCTATAGTGACTTGCGGATAAATATCGTCATTTATTTTTACAACCGGGGCTAAAGCGCAAGCACCTAAGCAACGGGCCTCTTCAATCGTAAACAACTCATCTTTGGTTGTCTCGCCCAGTTTAATACCTAATTCTTCTTCCAATTTCTGAATTAACTTGTCAGCGCCTTTCACATGGCAAGCTGTTCCCATACAGACGGAAATAACATATTTACCTTTCTTTTTAAGATTAAAAAAATGATAAAAAGTAGCGACTCCTGAAATCTTGGCTGTCGGTATCTGCATTAAAACAGACACCGCATCCATGCTTTTTTGGGAAAGATAACCAAACTCTTCCTGTATCTTATGCAAAACGGCAATCAACAAAGACTCTGAATGCTCATCTTTAAGACATTTTTCAATAAAAGCTACAATTTCCTTATTCAGTACTTTTTTTGCTTTTTTAATAATCTCTTCTTTCGATCCGGTAAAAACCATTTTGAAAAACTCCTCTAAGATGTTGTAAATTAAAAAATATTTAAACGCCCCTTGGGAATTTAGGCTTATAAGTAGTATGCAAAAGTCTATGGGCTGTTTCAGAGCCTGGTTTTTTCAAAAATTCGCGATACAATTTTTGGATAGCTGGATTTTCTGAAGAAACTCTAATTTTTTTATGTTCATCAATCGCATATAAAGCACTAGCTCTTTTAGCAATTAATTTAGGGTCTAAAAAAGTATATCCTCTTGGAGGATAAGGCTGGCCGCCACCGCCGATACAACCGCCGGGGCAAGCCATCATTTCAATCACATGAAAAACTTTTTCGTTGTTCTTAACCTTATCTAAAAGCTTTTTAGCATTGACCAAGCCATTGGCTACGCCGATATTTAAAGTCAAATCCCCTATTTTCAATTCCCGTTCCCTAAGCCCCTCTACGGCTCTAACATCTTTAAACTCTACATTTTTTAAAGATTTTTTAGTGATTACTTCTGCAGCATTTCTAAGAGCGGCTTCCATTACGCCGCCCGTGGTGCCGAAAATATCGGCGCCCCCTGAAGATTCGCCTAAAGGATCGTCAAATTCGCTATCCGGAAGTTTAGTGAAATTCAGGCCATAGCTTTTAATCATCCAAGCAGCTTCTCTGGTAGTTAAAACAGCGTCGGTTAATTTTAGGCCGTCTAAATAATGCTCTTCCCGATCCATTTCATATTTTTTAGCTACACATGGCATAACGCTGACCACGAAAACTTTTTTAGGGTCGATTTTTTTCTGTTTGGCATAGTAGGTTTTAATTAAAGCCGAAAGCATGCTCATGGGAGAGCGGCAAGTCGAGGCCAAAGGAATAAATTCCGGATAAAATTTCTCCATAAAATTAATCCAGCCAGGAGAACAGGAAGTAATCAAAGGCAACTTGTTTTTCTCTTCCAGCCTACGGATTAATTCATTAGACTCTTCCATAATAGTCAAATCAGCACCCAGATTAGTATCAAAAACAACATCAAATCCCATTTTTTTAAAGGCTGTTACCATTTTACCTGTACAGGGAGTTCCCGGTTCAAAGCCGAATTCCTCGCCTATGGCAGCTCTGATAGAAGGCGCTGTCTGCACTACTACATGCAGATCGGGATTAGCCAGGGCTTTCCAAACAAAGGAGGTATGTTTTTTTTCATAAATAGCAGCTGTCGGACAGACATTGATACACTGTCCGCACTGAATACAAACAGAATCGTCCATATTAGCTCCATAAGCAGGAGTTACTACAGTATGCGATCCCCGATTATGCTGGCTCAAATTATAAATGCCCTGCACTTCATGACAAACTCTTATACATCTGCCGCAAAGAATACATTTTTCAGGATCTCTAACAACTGATTTAGATGAATCTTCTACAGGGTATCTTTTTCTTTTCCCTTCAAAATGGCGGGACCTAACCCCTAAAGTATATGATAAATTTTGCAGCTCACAGCCGCCATCCCGTTCGCACAACTGGCATTCTCTTGGATGGTTATCTAAAATTAGTTCAACAATATCACGGCGGGCTTTTCTAATTTCCGGAGAATTGGTTTCAATTTCCATGTTTTCTTTGACTTTAGCAGAACAAGAAGCAACATAGAAATCCATGCCTTTGACTTTAACAATGCAAACGCGGCAAGCACCTTCTATGCTTAAATTCGGATGATAACAAAGCCGGGGAATATGTATGCCGATAGTTTCCGCTGCTTGCATCACGGTCAAATTCTCATCGACTTTCAGATCGACGCCATCTATTTTTACGTTTACTTGTTTCATTTTTTCCTCTTACTCCTCTCAGCTCAAATCTTTCTTTTAAAAAAGATCTGTGTTTTTCATGTTACAGCTTCTTAACAGCCCCGAATCTACAAACTTCAAAACATTTGCCGCATTTAATACATTGGCTTTGATCTATTTCATGAACCTGCTTTCTTTCTCCATGAATACATTTAACCGGACAATGACGGGCACAGGCGGTGCAACCCACACATTTTTTTCTGTCTATTTCATAATGAATCAAATTAGTGCAGCTTTTAGCTAGACAGCGCTTTTCTTTAACGTGGGCAATAAACTCTTCTTTAAAATACTTTAAAACGCTTAAAAGCGGATTAGGAGCGGATCTGCCCAATCCGCAAAGGGAAGCTTTTTTAACTAAAAGAGCAAGCCTTTCCAAGTTTTTTAAATCTTTTTCCGTTCCTTCTCCTTGAACAATTCTAGTCAAAATTTCCAGCATTCTCAAAGTCCCCTCCCTGCAAGGGGTACATTTACCACAGGACTCCGACTGGGAAAACTCCATAAAAAACTTGGCAAAAGAGACCATACAGTCATCCTCATCCAAGACAATTAAACCGCCGCTGCCCATAATTGAACCGGCCTCTTGAAGCGTTTCATAATCAACTACTGTATCCATCAAATGAGCGGGAATCGCTCCTCCGGCAGGGCCCCCTGTCTGAACAGCCTTTAATTTTTTGCCGTTAGGTACACCGCCGCAAATATCAAAAACAATTTCCTTTAAAGACGTCCCCATAGGAACTTCTACCAAACCTGTATGTTTGACTTTACCAGTCACAGCAAAGACTTTTGTGCCTCCGCTTTTTTGAGTTCCTATATTAGCGAAATAATCCCCGCCGATGGTCATGATAACCGGCAAGTTGGACAGGGTTTCTACATTGTTAATAATAGTGGGCTTGCCAAAAAGTCCGCTTGCTGCAGGAAAAGGAGGTCGGGGTCGGGGCTGGCCTCTTTCCCCCTCAATTGAATGAATTAAAGCTGTTTCTTCTCCACAGACAAAAGCTCCGGCGCCAAGTCTGATTTCTAAATCATAGTCAAAACCGGAATTTAAAATATTTTTGCCTAAAAGTCCCAAACGGCGGCATTCTTCCAAAGCAAAGGTAATTCTAGAAACAGCTAAAGGATATTCTGCCCTGACATAAAAATAGCCTTTTTGAGCGCCGATGGCAAAACCGGCTAAAATCATGCCTTCAATAATACCAAAGGGATCTGATTCCAACATAGATCGATCCATAAAAGCACCCGGGTCACCTTCATCGGCATTGCAAATCATATAACGTTTTTTTTCCTGATTTGCCCTGGCAAAACCCCATTTTCTAAAAGTGGGAAAGCCAGCGCCACCTCTTCCTCTTAAAAGCGCTTTTTCCACTTCTTTAACCACTTTTTCCGGATCTTTTTCACCTAATACTTTGGCCAAAGCTGAAAAGCCTTTTAAATGCAAATATTCATAGATATTAGTAGGATCAACAACTCCACAGTTTCTCAAAGCCACCCTAGTCTGATCACAATAAAAAGGCAGTTCTCCATAAAGTTCAAAAAATTCATGGGTAATCTCTTCTTTTTGCAGCTGTTTTTTAACCGATAAAATTTTTTGAGAAGCAACAATCTTACAAGAGCCATCCAACAAATATTTACCAACTTCTTTTCCGCCTAAAACATGTTCAACAAAAATCTCATGCACAATATCTCTGCTTACCTGTTTATAGGAAAATAATTTTTGTCCAGGCAATTGGATGGAAACGATAGGCTCTAAACTACATCTACCCGTACAACCGACCAACTTTAAATAAATATCTTTTCTGCCGGAAGCTAAAATATGTTTTTGCACTTCTTGATAAATATCTTTGGCACCAGCGGCATTTTCACAAGTAGCTGAGCCGACTTGAATTTGAATATTTTTTTCTTTATCAGTTTTTTGCAATTCTTCTTTTGCCTTTTGAACCAAAACTTGATATTTTTTTTCTACCTGAGCTGTCATAAAAGTATTTTCTCCCTATTCAAGGTTTAATAGCATAAAATATCTTTCAACTAAATCTTTTTTTTACAAAAAAAAGATTGTAGAAAAAATTACCAACGTAGAATATTTGTCATTAATACTTAAAATTTATCTTGGAAAAAAGAGAGCTTGCTTTGTATACATATACTTATTATAGGGAGGTATAAAAGAAATGGCCATTAGGTTTTTTTGTCTTTTTCTTATTTTTTGGGGATTTTCCATAACAGGCCAGGAATACGATTTTTGCGGGCAACATCTAATAGCCAGTTATTATGGCTGCGACAAAAAAGCTCTTACTGATAGTGTGCTTTTAGAAAAAAAAATGCTAGAAGCAACACAAAAAACCAAAGCTACAGTGCTTAGCTATACCAAAGAAAAATTTCCGGGTGATGGTTTTTCCATGGTTATTTTAGTATCAGAAAGCCATTCCTCTATTCATACTTATCCAGAATATGATGCCTGTTTTATCGATATTTTTACATGCGGCACCACTTGTCAGGTAAAGCATTTTGATGAAGTCTTAAGAAGTTATTTAAAGCCTAAAAAAGTCAATCTGAAAATATTTAACCGGAACTGATCTTTTTAATCGTTTCAATTACGCTATCAGGATTTAAAGAAATAGAATCGATTTTATTTTCGATTAAAAATTTGGCAAAAGCCGGATTGTCAGAGGGCGCTTGTCCGCAAATTCCTACCTTGCACCCCTTCTTATGAGCTCTTACAATAAGCTGCTTGATAGAATTTTTAACTGCCAGATTATCTTCAGAAAACAGATGGGCAAGCTCTGCCGAATCCCTATCAATACCCAAAGTCAACTGGGTTAAATCATTAGAGCCAATAGAAAAACCATCGAATCTTTTAGCAAATTCCTCAGCTAAAATAATATTCGAAGGAATCTCAGCCATTACATAGACCTGCAATTTTTTTGTCTTTTGCTTTTTTGTTCTTTTATTTTTAGAGGATTTAATATCCAGTCCATTTTTATGCAGTGCTGTTAAAACCAGATCCGCCTCTTTTAAAGTCCGGCAAAAAGGTATCATAACAATTACATTATCAAACCCCAAAACTTCTCTGGCTCTTTTAACTGCCCTGCATTCCAAGGCAAAGCCTTCTTTATATTGTTCGCTATAATAGCGGCAGGCCCCTCTAAAACCGATCATGGGATTTTCTTCTTTAGGCTCAAAAAAACTACCTCCAATTAGGGCGGCGTATTCATTGGTTTTAAAATCGCTCATTCTTAAGATTACAGGATCAGGATACTGAGAAGCGGCAATTTTAGCGATTCCTTCAGAAAGCAGGTCGACAAAATACTGCTTTTTATCCTTATGACCGGCTGTCAGTCTAAGAATTTTCTGCTTTATTTTTTTGTCTTTAACCTGATCAAAATGGCAAAGCGCTAAAGGATGGATTTTAATAACATTAGAAATAATAAATTCCATTCTAGCCAGGCCTACCCCCTCGACAGGCAAAGCAAAATATTTCAATGCCGCCGAAGGAGAGGCTATATTCATCATAATTTTTGTTTTTAATTTTTTAGGCCTTTTTAAAACATTTTCTTTTTCCGAATATTTTAAAATGCCGGAATAAACAATTCCTTCCTCTCCTTCAGCGCAATCTAAAGTAATGGGCATTTTATCCTTGAGCTGTTTAGTTGCCGTTTCGCTGCCGACAATAGCTGGAATATCCAATTCCCTGCTAACTATAGCCGCATGCGAGGTTCTACCTCCCTGATCTGTAATAATACCGGCTGCCTGCTTCATAATCGGCATCCAGTCAGGAGTAGTGGTGGTAGTCACCAAGATATTACCTTTTTTAAATTTATCTATTTCTTTGACACTTTTGATAACTTGGACTTCAGCAGCTGCAATTTTACTGCCAATAGCCAATCCTTTTAACAGAATTTTGGCTTTAACCTTTTCTTTAGCCGAAAGCGAGAAAGTTTTAAACACCGCCTTTTTATTAGAAAAAACAGTTTCAGGCCTTGCCTGTACAATATAAAGCTGTTTATCAAAACCGTCTTTGGCCCATTCTATATCCATGGGTGTTTTATAATGTTTTTCGATTTCCACAGCCCATTTGGCAAGCTGTAGAATTTCTGAATCGGAAAGAACCAGGCTCTGTCTGTCTTTAGCTGTAGTCTTCATATTCTTAGTGCGAGATTTGCATCCGTAGATTAATTTTTTATCTTTCGATCCAATTGTCTTTTCAATAATCGGCAGTTTATTCGTTTCTTTTAAAAAAGGCTTATAAATCTGATATTCATCAGGATTGATTTTACCGCCGACTACATATTCTCCTAATCCATAGGCCGCATTAATGGTCACAATATCGCGAAAACCGCTTTCCGTTTCCAGAGTAAACATAACTCCGGCAGCGCCTTTATCCGAACGCACCATTTTCTGCACTCCTACTGACAAAAACACTTTATCATGGGCAAAACCTTTTTCTTCACGGTAAGCGATAGATCTATCAGTAAACAAAGAAGCCATGCATTTTTTAGCGTATTTTAAAAGCTCCAGTTTTCCTGTTACATGCAAAAAAGACTCCTGCTGGCCGGCAAAAGAAGCTGTCGGCAAATCTTCTGCTGTAGCAGATGAGCGCACAGCCACCGCTACATTTTTAGTTTTTGAACGTTTAGACAAAATAGCATAAGCTTTAATAATTTCTTCTTCCAATTCTTGAGGAAAAAAAGCCGCATCTATTAATCTACGAATTTTTTTACCCGCTTTTTCTTTTTCTTTTTTCAGCATTTGAAAAATAGTTTTTTTCAGTCCGCTTTTTTCCAAAAAACATTGATACCCTTTCGAAGTAATAGCAAACCCATCGGGCACGCTGATTTTTTGCTTTTTCAAAGTCCTGACCATCTCTCCCAAAGAACTATTTTTTCCGCCGACTAAATTTACATCTTTTTTTCCGACTGTTTCAAAAAAGCGAATATATTTCATGATTTAACCTATTTTTTAATCCGGCAGATTTAAAATTCAATCTGCGCTATGGACATTAATAGCCTCGGGCCCTTTTGGTCCTCTGACCTGATCAAACTCCACTCTTTGCCCTTCATACAAATAATGATCCTGAATTTGTATATTAATACGCTGCACTATTAAATCCCGATTACCCTCATCTGGCGTAATAAAGCCAAAACCTTTTTCATCAGAAAACCATTTTACTATACCTCTCATAAAAGCTATCTCCTTCTTTAAAGAAACAAAAAAACATATTTAAAGCCAAGAAAAAACAAAAACAACTAAGAAAGATACACTTTTAAAACTTTTAGAAAAAATATTTTTTGAACATTAATTTTTTAATTAAAAAGATCAGAAAAAAAATAATAAACCATGAGAGTAGCATACGCTGCACATATTACGTAGTAATATGCTATACACGCCCGCCATCTTCCAATAGACCTTCTCTATTTAGATATTACCGGAGCAGACATTTCTCTTTTTCTTCCTACTGCCATTGAAGAATTGCCCCCTTCTTCTACAATCCCGCTTCTTCTGTCTATTGAAATCAAATTTGGAGGCGGCGAGATAAGACCTAATTTCCTTGGAGACTGACTGCCGATAAAAGATAAAGGCGTTGTATTTTGAAGGCGTAAATATGCTTGATATGCTTCCCGAGCTCTTTGAGCATCCGGCATGATTTTTTCAAAATCTTCCAGGGTTAATCTTTTTTCAAAATGATCAGAAGAAGCTTCCAATTGCCAATTAAAACAAGGGTCTACCTGTTTCAAAATATCGATTGGAATAATTAGCTTTTCAAAATTAATAAACTGTTTAATGCGAGTTGTTCTATCTATTACGCTATCGATAACCCTAACAGGCATAGCCGGTAAAAAAGTCTGTTTTTTAAGATAACTAAAATAACCTGAAATAGCATGTTTGCAAGGTATTTCGATTATTACTTTATTACCGCCTGCATCTTTACCTACCATTTTAAAATGCCAGCCCTCGGGCAGCATCTGCAGATTTCCGGAAGTCATTTGATTAATAATTTCCTGAAACTTTTCTTTTCTGTTTTCACTTTTAAAAACTATTCTGCCATCTTCCAAGATTTCAATCTGAACTTTTTCTTCTTCTTGAGTGGTTTCGCAAACTAAAACTGCCTGTAGTTCTTTTTCAGCTACAGCATCAAAAAATAAAATCTTTTCTTGCATAATACTCATTAAAACTGTTGGACTGACATCTTTTTTAAAAGCCAGATCCAGCACATTAACAGGCTTATGAATAACTGGACTTTCTTCAGCTCCCCGCACTAGAAAATTCAACTGAAAAAGAGCGACATCATCTAATTGAGCCATATTTTCCGGCAAGGGAAACGAGTCTTCGGCATCAATATAAATACCTTCTTTACCTTTAATATTATCTGCACAGGTATCTCTCAGACCGATCATGGCCATTAGAATAAACATATCAGCGACTTTTGCCGGATTGACCAATTCCCCATCTTCTTCTACAAACCTTTCCAAAATACCCGTTAAAAAACCGCCTGTAATAGAATCAGGGAAAATCTGACGCACCAGGCCATTAAACAACTCTATAATAATAGGGTCTTGCATCTCTTCTAATGACTGCTCATCTTCTGAAACTTCAGATCCGCGCCTAAAACTACGCGCTAAAGGGTCCCTGCCAACGGACAAGTCCAGATCATCAAAAGTCGAAGCTCCCAAATAAGTTGGCAAACCCCATTCGCCAAAATTAGAACAGGTAGCATCTTTCTCAGACAATTCATCCCATGAATCATCTGATGAATAGTCTTCTTCATCTTCTTCTGATTCCTCTACCGAATCTGTATCAGAGCTTTGAGTTTGTAGGTCTTCCTGTTTTGCAAAATCAAAAGATGCAGCATTCCACGGATCAGCTGCCATCTGAACAGACGGCATACGCAATGAACAATATAGGCCTTCTGGAATATGCTTTTCTAAATTAGCTGCCAAAGCTACTTTTCTAGCTAAAGTTTCTATATAAGCGCGTTTTTCCCCTGGCTTAAAAACATATTTATTTTTACCATCCACTGTTAAAAAAAACATACCCTCGGTTTCCGAAGATGGGATTAGCTCTATTTTATCTTTCTTTAGTTCATAAAAAAATTGGATGAAAAAAGCTTGCGCTTTTCGATCTGCTTTAGAAACACCTAAAATCTTTAAAAGCTTGGCTATTTCTTTTAATTGGCTGCCATAATCTGCATAAACGCGGCTATTTTTTTCCACCTCTCCCATTTCAATTAAAACAGAATTATCCACTAAAGAAATCAGCCTATGGTATAAAAAACCGATTCTTTGCTGTGAAGGCAAATGAATATCATTGTAAGAACAGGTTTCCGAGTTAGAATAAACAACAGCATTAATCTGCGAGCTCATTAACTACCTTCCCTGTTATCAAAAGCCATATTATAATCCCTTAAAGGCTGAGGTATTGAATGGGAAAGAGGACTGTTTCTAAAAAACAAAATTGCTTCTCTGGTATATTGTATTCTTATATCTTGAGGACTTTGCTGCGTTTCATGTGCAGAAAAACCAGTTTGAACAGGCTGATTTAATTGGCCAGATATAGAATTATCAGCTGGTAGCGACATATAATTATTCCCTTTTATAATATGTTAAATAATTAAACTAATTTATTAAAATAAAGTATTATTATAACATTCTTTTTTATTTTATGTAAATAAATTAATAATTAAACGATTTAAAATTTAAAATTACCAAAAGATTCTAGTCCCGACAACTTTCAATGCATAAGTAATTAATATGTAACAACATAAAAATATATGATTTCATGAAAAAAAGTATTTTTCTTAAAAAGCTTGTCTTTAGATCCCAGATTTTTTAACTTACTGTTACAGCCAATCATTTTTAATGCAGATATTATTTTGGCTTATCATCACTTAGGTAAAATTTTATGAGAAATAAATCTTTTTATGCTATTTTAATTGCTATTGCCATGGCTATTTTTGCTGGGATGTATTCGGGTCGAGAAAGCGGTATTTTAGGCTTTAGTTTTTATTCTATTTATGATTTGATCGGCAGGCTCTTTTTAAACGCTTTAATGCTTTTAGTAATTCCTTTAGTTTCGGCCTCTATTATTTCCGGTATTTCACAAATGGGGGAAGAAAAAAACTTTGCTCAAATTGGAACGAAAACCATTCTAACTTTTCTTGGTTTAAATTTTTTGGCTGTTTTAACAGCCTGGCTGCTGGTCAGTTTATTGCAAAGCTCTTTTTTTGCTGCTGCAGACACTTTAAAAATTACAGCTGCTTTTACCTCTTTACCTGCTCCTGTAGAAATAGCTGGAGACGGCCCATTTGCTCAAATGCTTTTAAAAATTATACCTTCCAATATTTTTGCTGCTTTTGCAGAAAGCCAGATTTTAGGAATTATTTTTTTTAGCATTATTTTAGGACTTGCTCTGAAACATATTGAATCTGCTCCTGCCAAAACCATAAAAAACTTTTTCCAGGGTCTTTTTCAAAGCATGCTTTTTTTAACGGGAAAACTGATGTTTTTTCTACCACTTGGCGTTTTTTGTTTAATTGCTAAAACATTTGCTTCTACAGGACTGGAGACTTTAAAACAGCTGGGCTATTTTTCTTTATTTACTCTGACCGGATTATTAATTTTATTTTTAGTTATTTTTCCCCTAGTTTTAAAATTTGCGGCTAAGGTGCAAGTTTTTAAACATTTTAAAGCGATGCTGCCGGCGATTGTTACTGCTTTTTCCACTTCTTCTTCTTCAGCTACCTTGCCAGTCACCATTGAGTGTTTGGAAAAAAATGCTAAAATTCCCAACAAGATTACCAGCCTAGTTACGCCTTTAGCCACTTCAGTAAATTTAACAGGAACAGCTTTATTTGTATTTTTATCTGTTTTTTTTCTAGCCAAAGCTTCCGGTTTGGAATTAAACTTTAGCAATCAGCTGATGATCTTCTTTTTAACTTTTTTAACCACTCTAGGCGTAGCCCCCATTCCCTCTGGCTGTCTAGTTTCAGCTATGATCATTTTAAAAGCTCTGGGGTTACCAGTTGAGCTAATCGCTCCTATTTTTGCTATTGACCGCTTTCTAGACATGCCAAGAACTACCGTTAACGTTTTTGGTAATTCGGTCAGCACAACAGTAGTAGCGCACCTGTCTGGAAAGACAAACACTTAAAAAAGCTGATCCTATAAATAGCTGTTTTTTATTCCCCGTCTTGACACAAAACTTTGCTTTAGCTATTGCTGCTTTAAACCGGTAAAACAAAATGACCGAAGAAAAGTTCAAAAAACAAAAATAGTTAAAACATGCTTTTTAAATATCTGAAAAGACCTAGCTTTTTCTGCTGTTTTTTCCTTTTGGGGTCTTTATTCTTTTCCCAGCTATTTTCCTGTACGGTCATTCTAGTCACAAAATCCGCTTCTCAAACCGGATCTGTGATCTTAGCCCATACAGACGACGGCAATTTTGAAGATGATAAAAGAATCGTTTTTGTACCGGGAAAAGATTATCCGCCAGGAGCCAAAAGAGCCATTGCTTATACAGGAATCGGCTTTCCCAGATATAACGGTCTGGAAAGAGGCCCTAATTATGAATACCTGCCCCAATATCCCAAAACCCCTATTTATGGCGAAATTGAGCAAACAAACCATACTTACAGCTATTTTGACGGCAACTATGCTATTGTTAATGAAGAAGGCGTAGCCATTGCCGAGAGCACCTGCGCCTGTAAATTCAAATATCCCCCTTCTGCATGCCGACTTTTGGATATTACAGAGCTGACCCGCCTTGCCCTGGAAAGAGCCAAAACAGCCAAACAGGCCTGTAAAATTATAGGTTCTTTGGCAGAGGCCTATGGCTATTCAGATTGGGGGGAAATGTTAGTAATAGCCGATAAAAACGAGGGCTGGGTCCTAGAAATTTGTGCTTCTCCCGAATGCACAGGCGCCCTTTGGGTTGCAAAAAAAGTACCGGATGGAGAAGTATTTGTCGGGGCCAATGAATTTCGCATCAGATCTATTTCTCCGAATGATCCCGATTTAATATATGGCAAGAACTTGTTTCAAATAGCCGAGAAAAATAATTGGCTCAATCACGACGGCAGCTTCGACTGGCTTTTATCAGTCAGCCCTGGAGAGTTTTATCATCCTTATCACTGTTTAAGACGAATCTGGCGAGTGCAAAGCAAACTTGCTCCTTCTCTTTATTTTTGTCCTTGGGTGGAAAATGGCTACAGTAAAGCCTTTGCCTTTTCTTTAAAGCCCGATAAAAAACTAGCCTTGCAAGACATTTTCAGCCTATTAAGAGACTATTATCAAGATACTCCATTTGATCTGTCTAAACAGCCGATTGCCTCTGGACCATTCGGCTGCCCTTATCGTTATAAAGGCCCCTACGACCCCCAAATGAATATACCCGGCGCTGTAAAAAAACCAATTTTCGGCGCTTGGGAAAGGCCGATTTCCATTTACAGCTGCAACTACAGCCATGTTGTAGAACTACGCTCTTATTTACCTAAGCCTTTAGCCTATGTTGTCTGGATCGGCTTTGACCAGCCTTTAGCCTGCTGTTATATGCCTTTTTATGTTGGCGTACAAAATCTACCGAAAAGCTTTTCTAAAAAAACCTCTTTTACCTTTTATGCCGAAAGCGCTTTTTGGCCTTTTAACTTTGTTTCTAATTTAGCGTCCCAAAAATTCAGCTACATGATTAAAGAAATTCAAAAAAAACAAAAAAAAGAAGAAACAGAGCAAATACAAAAGATTAAACAAATCGAAAAAAAAGCAATAGAGCTGTATTGGCAAGATCCCGAGCTAATGAGAGAATTTATTACAGATTTTTGTTTAAAAAATTCTGAGAATATCATTAAAAAATGGTGGCAGCTTGGTTTTTATCTTTTTGAAAAATATGCCAATGGATCGATAAATATCCCTAAACCGATTAAAGAAATAGGTTATCCGGACCATTGGCTGAAAAATGCAAACTGGATAAACGGGCCGATCAGCTATCAAAAACAGGCTTATGATAAAGGCAGATAAAATAAAAAAATGGACAAATAATTTTTTATGGTAGAACAAGTTGCAAAAGTTAATTTTTTCAGACCCAAGCAGGTGAAAGCTTTAAAAAAACAGCTTAAAACAATCGATAAAAAAAATTTTTCAGGCATTAAAAATTCTGTTAAAACCATCTTTTCCAAAAAGAAGAAGCTGTTTCGAAAAATTATTCGAAAAGCACGCAAAAAAGCTAAAAAAATATCAGATAAAGATCAAAGCCAGGTTTCCGAAATTATTGGCATTTTAGACAAACATCGGCAAAAGGCCCAAATAGCATATCAAAAACATCCGGACGATGAATTAGAAGAACAAATTAAGCGCATTAATACTATTATGCTAACTATCCTGCCTTATAAAAAAATACCCCGCTTTGAGATTTATACTTTAAAAAAAGCACTGTTGGAACTGGAAGATTTTTTTCTGGCCCTTCCGGAAATCAATCAGACAAATTTCGTACTAAAAAAAAATAAAACCATAAAGCTTTTGTATAAAACCAAAACTGCCAAAAAAAGAAAAATGTTAATCAAAAATTTTATCAAACATGTCAAAAAAGTAATTGGCTGATTAGCAACTGTTCTCTTCCATTTAACAAACTATTTTTAACCAAAAAAAAGACGCAGCGCAATCCCCTTTTTTAGGATAATTCTCGAAAATCCTCAGTAATTTATTACTGAGATGAAAGAGATTGTTTTTTTAAAGGCAAATTAATACTATGTTACTCATAAGCTAGTTCACGAAAACCAAGTGATCTATCTTAAATATAAAAAGTACTAGAAAAATAGGGAAGGGCTTTTCCGAATTAAAGCCTATCGATGTTATTTGAGGCTATGGATATTGTAATTAATATACCAAGAGCCATAGAGAGAATGGGATCTTGTGCCTAGAACCTCCTAGCTTTATCCATGGGGAGTGAGTTAACAAATTCAAAAAGCTTGCGATCATGTTTTTTAATTAATAATAACTTTAGAAAAACCAACAAAACATTTAAAAATAAAATGTCTGAACTATCATTAAGCCAAATATTAAAATACCATTTAGGCGGCAAAATTGCCATCCGGCTGACAAAAAAATTAAAAACACAAAAAGATTTGGCCAAAGCCTATACTCCGGGTGTTGCACAAATCTGTAAGATTATTGCCGAAGATCCGCAAAAAATGTGGGAGTATACTTCCAAAAAAAACACAGTAGCAGTTATTAGCGACGGTTCTGCTGTACTGGGTTTGGGCGATATAGGAGCAAAGCCATCTTTTCCAGTTATGGAAGGAAAGGCTGTACTTTTCAAAGCTTTTGCAGGGGTTGACGCCTGGCCTGTGATTATTGATTTGCCCAAACAAGACAATGGCAAAACTGATGTAGAAAAATGCATATCGGTAATCAAAGCCATATCCTCATCATATGGAGGTATTAATTTAGAAGATATAGCAGCCCCCGGCTGTTTTGAAATTGAAAAAAGACTGGACCGGGAATTAGACATACCGGTTTTTCATGACGATCAATGGGGAACGGCAATTATTACTTTAGCTGCCTTAAAAAACTATCTTTTGCTAACTAACAAAAAAGCTGAAAACATAAAAATAGTTATCAATGGGGCCGGTGCTGCAGGAATTCGTATTGCCGACATGTTCAAAACTCAAAAAATCGGCCAAATTATCCTTTGCGACTCGAAGGGTACTCTTAACAATGATAGGCAAGATTTAAACGAACATAAAAAAAGACATTCTCTTAAGATAGAAGAAAAGACGCTCAAAGCGGCAATCCAAGGAGCCGATGTTTTTATCGGCGTATCTAAAGCAGACATCCTGACCGCTGACATGCTACTTTCCATGAATTATTTACCAGCTATTTTTGCTATGGCCAATCCGATTCCTGAAATTATGCCGGAAAAAGCCAAGACCATCATGCAAAACCGCCCATATGTTATGGCAACCGGCAGATCCGACTATCCTAACCAGATTAATAATGTTTTGGGTTTTCCTTATATTTTCCGTGGAGCCTTGAATGTCAGGGCCTCTACAATAACAATAAATATGAAGCTGGCTGCAGCTGAAGCTTTAGCTCAACTGGCAAGAGAAGCTGAAGTGCCCGAGATCGTCAAAAAAGCCTATAAAAAAGAATTTTTCTTTGGAAAGGACTATTTAATACCCACGCCTTTTGACCCTAGGATTAATCAGTTTGTCTCTGATGCTGTATCTAATGCAGCTTTAAAAGACCAGGTAGCTAACCTGGATCCAAAAATTCTCGCAAATATAAACGGGGCTGCTAAAAAAGCAGGTATTAATCCTAAGATTTTTTTAAGCTTTTAAAGTATGGGGATTTATTTCTGGAGGCATGTTATTTACTTTGACGTACTCCCACGTCTAAAGAACGTTGGAGTACGTCAAAGTCATTATCTCAACCGTTAAAGCAGTTTTTTTGATATCTTTTCCTTTGCTTTATATTTTTATATATTGAAAAGATCTTGCAACTCGACTTTTGGATAAATTATCGGAGTGTTGCCGATACCGCTTCTACGTTTTAAATCGAAACCTAAAGGTATTCCGTTTGCCAGGGCCATAGCCAGGTTTTCCACCGCCTCGATCATATGAGAAGCTGCGGGTGCCAAAGCAGCCAAACTGACAGGGAAAGCAACTACATATAAAAGCTGCTGAGCCAAACGCACGTGCTGCAGCACATTCCATTTAGAAATTTCTCTCTGCAAGGCTGTGATCTTTTTTAAAGCTTGCTTTTCTAAAGCTTGCTTTTTTGTATCATCTGTCGAATCTGTTTGAGCGCTATTTTGAATCTTTAAAAGCAGACTAATTAAACCAAACGCCTTTAAAGCTCCCTGTACGCCAATTTCTGCCTGCAACTGTTCCATTTTGGCAATCAGTTTTTGCATTTGAGCCATTTGTTTAACTTTTTCAACATCTTGAGGTTTTTCCTCGTGCTTAAGGTTTTTTTGAACCTCCTGGATATCATTGTCAGTAATGTTTTCTATGCGATAATCTTCTATATTAAAAACTTGTTTCATCTGAGCAAAAACAGCTTTGATCTTGCCTTCTTGAGGTCCTTCATCAGCCTTTAAAATTTGCTGAATATTTTTCAAATGCAGCTGAGAACCGACATCTTTGTTAGTCCAAATTTTACCTGTTCTGATCAAAATTTCAATTAATACCGGGATAGTAACAATCAAGAATAAAACCGGCAAAATCCATGGGTTAGTGGCAAAAAAGGCTCCAATTGCTGTAGAAATCCCTACTTTAGCTAATAAAGAGGAAATACTAGTTAAAAGCATCACAATTCCAATTAAGACCATGAAAACGCCGTCCAAAAACAAACGCTTAGCAGCTAAATTGTCTTTATTAGCTTGCGCTTTTACAGCTGATTTTAAACATACAATACCCACGCCAACATTAATTAAACCGCCAACTATTCCAAAACTAGAAGATACAGCAGATAAACCTAGTGTGTTAATTGATGGTATAGCCGCCATTGCAGATTCTAAAAGCAAATATCCGGTATCGAAAATATCGCCGCTAATTAAGGTATAATCATCACTATCGAAAGGAACTTTTTTACCTGTATTAAAAATCTGTTTTTTTTGAACTAAAACACTTTGAACCAAATTGGAAATTATAGTATCCGGATGATGATCTTGCTCATCAGGCAAAGAGGCAACAGTTCCCTTGTAGGCTGGCACAAGATGCTGCAAACCTAAAACTTGCTCCTCGGCGCCTTCGGAAACAGATTCCGAGGCCAAAATATGTGCTACCGGCGAAACTGTTTCTAATAGTTCTCCCATGATCTATCACCTCTTAAATTCGCTACTATTATAACATATAAAATGATTATTTTAAAGTATTTATAGTAAAAAATAATTTAATAAAGTTAAACAAATAAGGATTAAACACAATTAATTAGTTTATTTATTATATTATTTTTAAACAAAAGCATAAGATATTGATAATAAAAAGCTTATATTAAATACAAACAGGTTAATACTTCCATTTAAATTTCAATTATAAAACACTTAAAATTAATGACTTACACTAAACTAGTTTGAAAAAATAAGTATTTAAATATCAACACCTTACCTTCCAAACCAGACTTACGCCAAGGCAATTTACGTTGCTAAAATATAATTTTTAAGATACAAATTTTTATAGAGGGATTATTTATGAACCACATAGCTAAAGGAGTATCTAAACGAATCGGCATAATCAGGCCGCCTAATCCTCCAACCGCCCCTCCTTCAAGTCCAAATCCTCCCAGCCCATTGCCAGAGAGTCCGCTTAGAACCCGTCTGATAGATTTTATAAGCTCTTATCAAGGCGATTTTGCAGAGACCTCTGATACCATTTGGAGAATGTTTTCCGAATCCATTGCTGATTTTGACAAACAGGCAGCTACATTTATAGAACAGCATTGGGATAAATTTTCCATGCTGCGTACAGAAGCTACTTGGGAGAGCCTTAAAGAGGATCTGGGAGAGGCCATGGAAAGACAGAGCAGCAAAAATGGGCAGCCTATAATTTCCTGGGATCAATTTAGAATAAAATTTATTCAGCAGGTTCAGACTTTGGTCAACCAAGCTTTAACTGAAATGCAGCGGCCGGAGATTCAGGGCCATGCTTTAGGTACAAAAGGCTGGCGTTCAGATATAGACTGGGAAATTTTTCCTGCTGAAAAACCACTTTCCCATACAGACTTGATGCTGGCCAAACTACTTTTTGACACTTTTTCCAGCCACTTTTTAGGACTTGAAGCACAGGAACTCAGGGGGTGTTATTCAGGAGAAGCCTTAGATATTGAATTTTATACAGAGCACCATGCCAAGCAGTTAGATACATTTTCAATTTTAACACTACCTGAAACAAAATCTGAATTTTATATACAGGAATTAACCGTGGGGACTCTGCAAAACATTCGAGCTTACGGATCTGATCTGTCAAGCTGGAAAGCATGGACAACAAACATACTCATACAACTTAAAGATACACCTTTAATCCAAGCCAAATTCCAAAATATTTTCGATCATGTAGAAAGATTTGAAGAAGAGCTGGAAAAAGAAACACTCGGACAGATATATTTTGAAATCAATATAACAGCCTCTGGAATTTTAGAACCTGATAGAAGAGCGGAAAAAGCTGCAAGTTTAAAAGCTGAAATACAAAATTTAAGTCTAACAGAATTACGAGAAAAAACAATAATTGTAGGGGGAAAAGAAGGCGTCAGATATAAATTAGCTCTCAGAAGCATCGCAGTCAAACGTCTACTGTCTATTTCCCAAATGATCGATAAAGACTCTCAAAAAGCACAAGAGCTGCTAGACCAAATTAATCATTTGGCTTTAACAGAATTTCATATCCCCGAAAGCAGAAAACGGATTGAAACCAAACAAAAAGAATATGAATTAAAATGCCTAGATATTGCTTTTAAATTAACTTTAAGAACTTCATTTTTTGATGAAGCTGTTTATACTCAATCAGAATATACCTCTACCGTATTGGATGTCAGAAAAGGACAATTAGCGCAAAGAATATCCGAACAGCATCTTATGCAAAGAAAAGGGTCTGTCGCAGGCTTAAGACATATAAGCAAACGCAGATCTCCTGACTTAATAGAAGAAAGACGCTCAAATTTTTGTCCCCCTTTAATTACCGCGGCCGCTTTAGAAAACAGCGCCCAGCAAAGACATAGCATCTACAAAATGTTGAAAAGAAAAACAACATCATTTCTAAAAGAAAATCCTTCCCAAAGCGCTATTATTGAATCAGCAAAATATGCTTTAAGAAAAGTTGAAAAATTTCAACGCCTACAAGAAATCGGCATAGTGCCTGAAAAAATGTATAGCTCTATTCAAATCTTAAGCTTTAAAGCTCAAGAGCTAGAAAAATGCAAACGCAAAAAAGTACTGAGCCATACCGGATTTCAAGTTCTTTTACAAGAAGCTTTAGAAGAACTTAAAATAAAAAATGCCGAACAAACAGCCCAAGATGCGACTGCCCTCTTTGAAAAAGGCGGAATGTTATATGATGAAGAAGCAGAATTTAAACTATCCGAACAAGAAAAATATAAACCTTTAACCGCTTTTTTACGTTCTAAAATAGTGCCAAATAATTTAAATGCTAAAACCAAACTTATCCTACGGGCAAAAATAGGCGATGTTGACCATGAAAGAGCCGAGGTAAAACAGCTTTTTGATAGGGCAGAGCTAATTACCCTAAAAAAACTGCAGCTAGACAGTCCAAAAGCCATAGAAAATTATCTTAAGGCCCTAGACAGGACTTTTATATCCATCTTAAAAGAAGCGTTCAAAAATGAAGATTTTGCTTCCTCCAGAGAACCTAATTTAGTAGAAATTTGGCAAAGCGCACAACAGCAATAGCCTTTTGAAATTTAAACTGGATGATACCAAGCGGGATAGGCAACTAATTTTGCACATCCCTCCAAGGAAATGCTTAAAGAGGGCAAATGATTCAAAGAAGAAGCATCTGTAATGCCGGTATAAGAAAGGTCCAGCTCTTCTAAAGACTGAAATTTATTAAGCCAAGAAATATCGCTAATAAATGGCAAGTGAGCCAATTTCAAAGTTTGTAGCCCAACTAAGCCTTTGATAGTTTCTAAATTAAAAAGCAGCAAAGAATTACATCTAGTTAAAATAAGCTTTTTTAAAGCAGGATGTGCAGCCAAACCGGTTTTTTCTGTAATTTTACCAATATTTTCCAAACGTCCGCATCTTCCAGCATTCAAACTAGACAGATAACGACACGTTTCTAACTGATTTAAATTTTTTAAATTAAAGCATTTAAACAATTTTAAATGTTTAAGCGTATTTTGTGCATATTTTATACCATCAAGAGAACGCAGCTCTGTGCAGCCTGTCAAATCCAGAAATTCCAAATTTTTAAAATCTCTTAAAAACTGCAAATCCTGCAATTTTTCACAGTCAGAAAGATCCAGTTTTTTAACCTGCTCTTTTGAATTAAAAGCAGACAGCAAAAAAAATATAGCTTCCTGTGGCAAATAGGCTCCATGGCAAAGTTTTAAAACCCCATCTTCAAAATGCAAGGCATATTCGATAAAAGGCGCTTCTTTATTTTTTTCTAAAAGAAAAGCAAAAATATTATCAGTTAAAAGTTTTTTGACTTTTTCACTAAAACCATTTCTGTTAATCGCCCTTTGAAAAATTTTTAATTTAACACTGTCTTCAAGATCTAAAAGATCATCTCGACTCAAATCTTTCAAGTTTTCAACAATTCTATTTATCTTTTCATCTATTATTTGATCTGACAGATCAATTTCTTCTCCTGTAAAAAAAGCGGTTTGCAAAGATTCTAAATCGCTTCTAAAAGACAAATCATCCCCTGGCGAAGAACCTCCGAAAAAACCAGATACAGTCATATTTTTACCTTCTAAAATTAAAAAATTAAAAACTATTTTTCAGCTATTATTTTGGTGCCTTCTTGCAGCCTAGAAATTTTCAATACAATATTGGCAAAAGAGGGCAACTTTTTTTCTAAAAGTTTTAAATTCAAGTTTTTCACTTTTTTATCTAAATAGCCATAGCGCAAACCAGTAAAATCTATTTTATTTTTAGTACATTCTTCTTCTAATTCTTTTAAAGGCTTCAGCTTGTCATTGATAAATAGAACTTTTTTAGGTTTTTGAATTAAGGCCTTTTTAATAAATTCCATAAAAGCTTTTCCTTTATGAGCGCCTGCTGTATAAAAAATACCGTTTTTGTATAAAAGCCCCCGATCAGTATATACATATAATTCCTTTTTAACTGGAGGTTTGCTAAAAATCAGATTCAACTTTTTCAACTGTTTGAAAGTCACGTAAGAAAGACAAATATCACGGGTAGTAAGTCCCATAACCGGCGCTTTTTTTAAAGTTTTAGCGAACACCTGCCAAGTATCAGGCTCTACAGCCCTAGCATCGGTGATAGATTGAATTTGATAATATTCATCATAAGTTTTTTCAAAAGCACTTTTAGCAGAAAGTCCTTTTTTTTGATAAAATTTAATCCTGTTATCAAACCACTGATCAGAACCTAACGTCTGTAAAGGCTCAATTAAAGTATTATCAACATCAAAAATTACCAAAGTATCTTTTTGGACATAGGGTAAAAGTTCATTTAATTTCCGAATCTGATGAATTTGCGAAAACAAGACTAAAGGAAAAATTAATCCTACAAGAATTTTACAGATACTAGATCTTAATAACATTCTAAAAACCAATCCTCTTTATCAATAGCGCACCGTAAAACCCAGTCCTTTAGGACTGGGATATAAGGTGCA
>CAYXMS010000001.1:0-86972 GCA_964466185.1 uncultured bacterium | reverse complement strand
CTAAATATGCATACATCCTATATATATAAATACCTATATAAGGTTAGTCTTTCAATAAAAAATTTTAAGAAAAACAAAAAAAACGCTCTGGAAAACAAAATTTCAAAAAAAAATTTACATACATATGTTTTTAAAAACCAAATATTTATACTATAAAACTAAAAGCAGTACCCAGAGATTTTTATTTACAGATTCTAAGTTTATTCATAGTATAAGTAGTTTAAATTACCAATTACTTAAAAAATGAAAAAACCTCTTATAATCGTTGAGTCTCCTGCTAAAATTAAAACGCTTAAAAAATTTTTAGGAGCCAAATACAATTTTACTTCTTCTGTCGGCCATATTCGAGATCTGCCGCAAAATGAATTCGGCATCGATACTGAAAAAACTTTTGATCCGACTTATGTTAATCTGCCAGACAAAAAAGATGTCATAGACAAATTAAAAAAAATGGCCAAAGAGGCAGAAATTGTTTATCTCTGTCCCGATCCTGACCGAGAAGGAGAATCAATTGCCTGGCATATTTCCGCTATTTTACCTAAAAGGGCTAAACATAAAAGAGTTACTTTCAATTCGATCACTAAAAATGAAGTTTTACAAGCTTTAAAATCTCCCCGAGACATTAATATGGGCTTGGTAGATGCCCAGCAGGCGCGCCGGCTTTTAGACCGCATTGTAGGTTATAAGATTTCCCCGATTCTATCTAAAAAGATCAAACGCGGCAAAAGCGGGACTTCTGCCGGAAGGGTTCAATCGGTAGCCTTAAAATTTGTCGTTGACAGAGAAAAAGAAATTGAAAAATTTAAACCTGTTGAATACTGGACTATTAAAGCTTTTTTAAAAAGAAACTCTAAAGAAAAATCTTTTGAATCTATTTTATACTCAATTGACGGCAAAAAAATTGAAAAAGAAAAAAAAGACAATCCAAAAGTCTGTACAATAGACAACCAGAAAAAAGCCAAAGAAATTGAGCAAAAATTAAAAAAAGCCGATTTTGAAGTTATCAGCGTTGAAAGAAAAGAGAAAAAACGGCATCCCGTTCCTCCTTTTATTACCTCTACTCTGCAGCAGGAAGCTGCCAGACATTTTGGCTTTGCTGTTTCCCGCACCATGTCTATTGCCCAGTCTCTTTATGAAGGCATTGACATGGGAGAAGAAGGTACGGAAGGTTTGATTACCTATATGCGTACTGATTCTGTACAGGTTGCCAAAGAAGCTGTCAACACAGTTAGAAATTTAATAAAAAAAGAATTTGGCGAAAACTTTGTTCCTGAAAAGCCGCGTTTTTATTCCAGTAAAAAAAGTGCTCAAGAAGCGCATGAGGCTATTCGGCCGACTAATTTATATCATCCTCCCGAGTCCATCAAAAAATATTTAAATGCTGATCAATACAAGATTTATCTTTTAATTTGGAAAAGATTTTTTGCTTCGCAAATGGAATCCGCCATCTATGACACAGTCACTGCCGACATCAAAGCAGATAATATGCTTTTGAGAACTACAGGCTCTATCATCAAATTCAAAGGCTTCTTGGCAGTCTATGAAGAAAAAGACGATGTCTCAGAAACAGAAGAAGATAAAATCATGCTTCTGCCCAATCTTAAAGAAAAAGAAAAACTGGATTTACAAAACACAGAAAATTTTCAATCTTTTACCAAACCGCCTCCCAGATATACTGAAGCTTCCTTAGTAAAAGAATTAGAAAAATCAGGCATCGGCAGACCTTCTACCTATGCTTCGATTATGAACAAGATCCATTCCCGTGAATATACTGTCAAAGAAAAAAATACGCTTAAGCCGACAGAGCTCGGTAAAATTATAGCAGCCATGCTAGAAGACAATTTTTCAGCTATTATGAATGTCGGTTTCACATCCGCTATGGAAGACGATTTGGAACTGGTAGCTAAAAACAAAAGAGACTGGAAGTCGTTGATCAAAGAATTTTATAAAGCATTTATACCAATGGTCAAAGAAGCTGAAAAAACAGCTGTGGTTCCCAAATTAAAAACAGATAAAAAATGCCCCAAATGCGGTAAGCCACTTTTAAAAATCTGGTCCAAAGACAAATATTTTTATGGCTGTTCCAATTATCCGGATTGCGAATTCACAGCGCCTATTGAATCTTTGGAATTTAAAAAAGAAGATTATGCTGAAGATTTTGACTGGAATCAAAAATGTCCCAAATGCGGTTCTGACATGAAACTGAAACATGGCAAATTCGGTCCGTTTTTAGGCTGTTCTAAATATCCTGATTGTCAGGGGATTATCAATATTCCTAAAAGGGGAGAAAAAGCAGTTTCCTTAAAAGATGCTCCGGCTTGTCCCGCTATTGACTGCGATGGAAAAATCATCGCTCGCAAAACCCGTTTTGGAAAAACATTTTATTCCTGTTCCAACTATCCAGAATGCGATGTAGTGGTAAATGAACTTTCAGAGCTTTCTAAAAAATATGGCAAAAACCATCCCAAGACTGCTTTTATTAAAAGGCCTAAAGGAGAAAGAGGACCCAAGCGTAAATATGAAATTTCCAAAGAACTGCAGGAAATAGTTGGAAAAGGACCATTTACTCGCGGGGAAATCATCAAAAAAACCTGGGAATATATTAAAGAGCATAAGTTACAAAATCCCAAAAACAAAAGAGAAATTGTACCTGATGCCAAACTTGTCAAAGTCTTTGGATCTAAAGAAAAAATAGACATGATGAAATTGTCCGGCATTTTAGGGCGCCATTTAAAAAAATAAGCTTGTGCATTATTTGAAATCTCAAAAAAATTTCCGCAAAAAAAGCTTTCTTTATTTTATTTTATTTTTAAAAATAGATTATAATTTTTTAAATAAAGATTTTTTAGCAAAAATAATTTTACTCAAAATTTAAGAAAATAGTGATAAAAAACACATTATGAAAAAAAACAAACCAAATATTATTCCAGCTTCCAGCAAATGGCAACGTTCTTTAAAAGCTCTGGCTTTTTCCATCAAATATCCCCATTTAACTTTTAAACAGACAAAAGAAGCCGTTAAAAACATTTATGCTCATGGGGAGCTGCAAAACAGCCAGCTCATTTGCAAAGATCTTTTTGAAATTATAGACCCTCAGACAGAAGCCATTTCAAGCAATTTTCAAATCAAAGAAGGAAACGTTTCTTATCATGAACTATTAGTAATCAGCTCTTTAGTATCTTTTTATCAGCCAAAAAATCTTTTAGAAATCGGCACATTCAACGGCAACACTACCCTACAAATGGCTTTAAACGCACCGGAAGATGCGATTATCCATACTTTAGATCTGCCTCCTCTGGAAGTCACTACTAAAGAGCCGGTTCTGCAAAGTGATCTGCCTTTTATTTTAGAAAAAGACAAAAAACAAAGAAAATATCTAAAAAGCCAGGTTTCTCATAAAATTTTACAATATTTGGGGGATTCTACTTCTTATGATTTTAAGCTATTTGCTAAAAAAGCCCCTTTAGATTTTATTTTTATCGACGGCGGACATTCTTATGAATGCGTTAAAAGCGACAGCCAAAAAAGCTTAGAAATCTTAAATGAAGGAGGCATTATTCTCTGGCACGATTTTATTCCCCATTACAATGGGATCTATCGCTATTTACATGAGCTTGCCAAAGATCTTTTTATAGTAAATATAAAAGAAACAACTTTGGCTTACTACAGAAAAGAAAAAAAATAACTAAACTCTAGCATAAAAATTTTGGCCGGAAAAAGCGGTAATTGGCCTATTTTTAAATTCCTGATATTTTTTTTCTACAAACTCTTTAAACTCTTTTTGAAAACGCTGCTTGGAAAACTTTTTTTCGACATGCTGTCTAATAAGCATAGGATCAAAAAATCTTTCTTTTTTCTCAAATTCTTTAACAGCTCCAATTATATCTTGAACTGTCTGCTTTTGAAAAAAGATGCCTGTTTCATTTTGTACAACAGTCTCTCTAAGCCCGCCTTTATTCAAAGCAATAACAGCAGTTCCTGAAGCCTGAGCTTCTACTGGCAGAAGCCCAAAGTCTTCAATTGCAGCAAAAATGAAAGCTTTTGCTTTTTTTAAAAAGTCTTTCATAACTTGATCATCTTGATAGCCCAAAATTTCTATATTTTTACTTTTTCCAGCCTTACGCTTAATCTTTTGCATTTCGGGCCCATCTCCAATGACAACTAATTTTTTATCCGGCAAATGCACAAAAGCCTCTACTATCAGATCTATTTTTTTATAAGGAACCAAACGGGATGCTGTCAGATAAAAATCTTCTTTATATTTGCTGATCTCAAAACTATCTACATCGATCTGGGAATAAATAACCGTAGCCTCTCTTCCATAGATTTTTTTTATTCTGTTGGCCACAAACTGGGAATTAGCCACAAATTCATCAACACGAGAATTCGAACAAATGTCCCAGCTTCTTAAATAATGAAGAAAAAATTTAGCCACCATTCCTTTAAAACCTTTATTAAGACCTGTCTCTTGCAGATATTGATGATAAAGATCCCAGGCATAACGCATAGGAGTGTGGCAATGACAGATATGCATTTGTTCAGCATTAGTTAACACTCCCTTAGCCACACAATGAGAAGAAGACAAAATAACATCATAGGCAGATAGGTCTAACTGCTCAATAGCTAAAGGAAATAAAGGCAGATATGACTGATATATTTTTTCTGAAAAAGGCAATTTCTGAATAAACGAAGAAATAATTTCTTTATCTTCATAAAAAGTATTTTTTAACTTTTTTTGAGATTTAACCAGGGTATAAATTTTAGAAGGAAACAGCTCATAGACGGCTTGAAGCAATTTTTCAGCTCCGCCAATTCCAACCAGCCAATCATGTACAAGCGCTGTTCTCATAGAATTTTTCCTTTTCAGGGATTTTTAAGCTTGCCAAGCCTATTTTGAAAACCTTTTCCGGAGTTAAATTATAAAGGCATTTTTTAGTTTTACAAGAAGCAAATTTTCTCCCATTGCCGCATGGCAGACAATCAAGTTTTTTTTCAGCCGTTAGAACCTGAACATTCGGATGCAGCTGTTTATCAATTACCACATTCGGATCTGTAGGACCAAACAACCCTAGGGTTTTAGCTTTAGCCAAAGCTGCTAAATGTAAAGCTCCTGTATCATGAGTAATCACTAAAGCGCATTTTCTAAAAATAGCAACCAGATCAAGTAAAGCGGTTTTACTTATCAAATTTTTAACAGCAATATCTTTAAAATATGGTAAAACCCACATATCAGTTTGAGAACCAATCAGAAGAACCTGAAAACCTGACAAAGTTAGCTTAGAAGAGAGTTCCTGATAATATTCAATCGGCCATCTTCTAAGATCATCATCTGCTAAAAAATTTTTAGCGCCTCCCGGAACTATTGCCACTAACGGCTTTTCGGTTTCAATTAGATTTTCGGCCAAGTCTCTTTTAATATCAGGATAATCAAAAGGCAAAAAAGATGCTTTTTTAGGAAAAGGGAAAAAAGCCAGACTGATATAAACCTTTTCCAAAGACAAATTTTTAATCCTACGCATCAAAGGGTCTTTTTTTAAATTTCTGATTTTTGGAAAAAACCGGATTTGATTAGCCCAAGAGAACAATGAAAAAATACGAAATCGCCAATCAGAGTGGGCCACAATAATTTGATTAAAAAAACGAAACCCTATTTTTTTCCAAATCTTAAAAACCTCTAAAAGCCTTTCTATTATTTTTCCATGGAAAAGTTTGTTCTCATCAACGGTTAAAAGATTAATTCTATAATCCGAAGCTTTGATCAAAGAACTAAGGTTCTTTCCAGCTACCCAAGTAATTTCAGAATTTTCAAGATAATTCAGCATGCTTAAACTGCGCACTAAATCACCAATGGCGCCTATTTTAATGATTAAAACTTTAGGTTTTATCCTTCTCATACTAAAATTTTATGCTTATTTTTTTCGAACCAATCGATCGTCTCTTTAAGTCCTTTATCTAAAGTTGTAAAAGATCTTTCAGGAATTAATTTTTCCATTTTTTGAGTAGATAAAATTTTAGATCTAGCACCTACATATTTAGAAATATCAAATTGGATATTTTTAAAATTAAAACCAGTTTTTTCACATATCTTAAGAGCAAATTCCTTAATCGAATAGTCTTTTCCAGCTCCAATATTAACGATATGATTAAGATGGGTATCCATTAAATAAAGAGCTGTTTTTACAAAATCATTAACATATACCAATTCTCTTTTTTGTTCTCCATCTCCCCAAAGAGTTACATCATTTCCATAATATTTACCTTTTAAAATCTTACGTATCAAATCAAAGATAAAATGCATCTGTCTTCCATCTAAATGATATTCAGGTCCGTAAAGAGTCGAAGGAACTAAATAGAGATATTGCATGCCATACTGCTGATGCAAAGCCAAAAGCCCTGCATAAAGCATACGTTTGGTCAAGGCATAAGTAAAAAGACTATCTATAGGCTGTCCTGTCATATAATATTTTTCTTCTAAAGGCAAATTTGGATCATAAGAGCAGGAAGTTCCCATTGCCAGCATTTTGGCCTGACTTTGTTTTTCTTTCCACCAAGCCAATACATTAGTATTTATCTTTTGATTGATCAGCCACTGCTGAGCTTGATGGGTCAGACAAAAATCTCCGGCCTGCGTCCAAGCTGCTAGATGAATAATCCAATCAAATTTAATCTGATCAAACTGGCTCAGGGAATTTTCTTTGGTCAAATCACAATTTTTTGAAATTACAGGATAAATTAGATAGCCTCTTTTTTCTAAAGCTTTAGCAAAAAATCGGCCTAAAAACCCTCTTGCGCCTGTTAACAAAATTTTTAGTGGTTTAATATTTTTAGATTTTTCCATTTTATTTTATCTTTTGTCTTGTATTTATTTTAAAAGTTTTAACTTAAACTAACGCTGCTTCTTTTTCTTTCGGATTAATGGGGAAATAAAATTCTGTTCCCTGCTCAATCAAATGCTGATTATTTTGCAAAATTTCCTTTTTAAAATTCCAGGCCAGCACATAATAAACATCCGGCGGAGTTTGAATCTCTTTTTCGATTAAAACAGGTATATGTTTGCCGGGACTATAAAGGCCGCGTCTGAGCTCGTTTTTCTCTGCTAAGAACTGAATTAAATCAGTTCCGATATCAAAATAATTCAAGAGCGTATTGCCTTTAACAGGAGCGCCCATGCCATAAACTATTTTCCCTTTATTTTTGCAATTATGTAAAAACTCCAAATTTTTCAGCTTCAAATTTTCTATATTTTTAGCAAACCTCTGATAAGTTATAAAATCATTGCACCCAGATTTTTCTTCTTCCTCCATCAACAGTTCTAATCTTTTTGTTTTTAAAAGAGAACCAATATGAGAAACAAAACCTATGATAGATCCTCCATGAATAGGAGAAATATAAGCATCAAAAAGTTCCAATCCATGTAAATTTAAAAGCGTATTTAAGGTCTTTAAAGTATAATAAAGCAAATGCTCATGATAAATTTGGTCAAAAGCAATATTTTCCATAATATTTTTCACATACATGCACTGAACAACAAAGACCCCATCTTTTTTTAAAAAAGCCTTTATACCTTCTGTTACTGAATGGAGCTCTTCTAAATGAAAAAATACTCCAGAGGCATTAATAACATCATAGAAATGACCAATTTTTGCAGCTTCCTTTAAATTAAAAAAGGCAGGGATCGTAAAAATCCCTCTTTCATTAGCTATTTTAGAAATGATATGAGACGCTTCCACACCAATTACTTCATATCCCAAATCTTTATAGCATTGCAATTGTGTTCCGTCATTAGATCCAATATCTAAAACAGTTTTACGTTTTTTATGTTTAGCAAATCTCTCATCAACTTCTTTTGCTAAATTAGTAAAATGTTTTTTTAACGACTGAGTAACTCCTGATAAGTAGGTATTATTTGCAGAATAAACAATTTCCTTTTTTACAGTACGACTAAGCTGTGCCAAATTACAATTATTACAATAAATCATTTGCAAAGGATAAAAAGGTTCTTTTCCCAAGTCCTCTTTTTTTATAAAATGATTACCCAAAGGTTGATTTTTTAAATCAACGGCCAGATTAAAATCTTCTTTCCCACAAATTCTACATTGCATTTTAGATATTTCCCCTTAATTAACTTAAGTTAAGCTATCATTTAAATTAGTCAAAATAAATAAAAAACTTTATCACAAATAGGCTTTTTTGCTAACTTTTTCTCTTATAAAGTTGCTTTTCTTAAACGATAAAAAAAACTACTCAACTTTAAAAATAGTTTTTAAGGAACATTATATTTATGCTTATTATTTCCAGAACCCCTGTTAGAATTAGTTTTTTTGGAGGGGGGACTGATTATCCTGCTTATTTTAAAAGAAATAAAGGTGCCACTCTTGGAACCACTATTAATAAATATACTTATGTAAGCGTCAATACCTTAAGTGATTTTTTTGAGCATAAGATCAGAATCGGTTATTCCAAAACAGAACTAGTTAAAAACATTTCAGAAATTCAGCATCCCAGCATTCGTGAATGTTTAAACTTTTTTAAAATGGCTGATAATTTAGACATCCATATTTTTTCTGATCTTCCGGCAAAAACAGGATTAGGCTCCTCTTCTTCTTTTACTGTCGGCTTTTTAAATGCCCTTTATGCTTTACAGGGGAAAAAAATACCAAAACAAAAATTAGCTGAAGAAGCCTGTTTTGTAGAACAAAACTGCATTAAAGAAAATGTCGGGTCTCAAGATCAATTTCACGCTGCCCATGGCGGTTTTAATGTTTTTGAATTTCATAACGACTATATCAATGTCAGGCCCCTTATTATTTCCAGCGAGAAAAAACAGCTTTTAGAAAACAGTCTAATGATATTTTATACAGGGCTTACCCGCTTCGCATCCGATGTTGTCAAAGAACAAATCCAAAAAACCCAATCTAAAAATAATGATGAATATTTAAAACAAATGCTAGATATGGTCTATCAAGCAGAAGATATTATAACAGCTTCTTCCAACGAAAATTTAGTTCGGAAATTTGGTTTTTTATTGGACAACAGCTGGAACTTAAAAAAGAAGCTTTCTTCTAAAATAACTAATCCCATCATTGATGAGGCTTATACCAAGGCCAAACAACATGGCGCTTACGGAGGAAAACTGTGCGGAGCCGGCAGCGGCGGTTTTTTAGCTCTTTTTGCCCCTTTAGAAAAACAAGACGCGATTAGAAAATCTTTAAAAAATCTATTAGAAGTTAAATTCAAATTCGAAAATTCCGGCAGCTCTATTATATATATGAAAAACTAAGCTTAAACATACTTATGTATAAGGATTAAAAGAAAAAAAATGACAGAATGCATTATCTTAGCCGGCGGTTTTGGAACTAGGTTAAAAAGTTATCTGCCAAATCTACCAAAAGCCCTAGCTCCAATTAATGGCAGTGCATTTTTAGATCTGTTAATTTATCAGCTTATAGCTTTTAAAAAGATTTCTAAAATTATTTTAGCTTTAGGCTACAAATCTGAAATGATCAAAAACCATTGCCGAAATCAGCCATACGCTAAAATAGTCCCAATTGTATTTTCAGAAGAAAAAGAACCTTTAGGTACAGGCGGCGCCCTCAAACAAGCCTTAACTGTTTGTCAAAACTCAAATGTATTAGTTTTAAATGGAGATTCTTATTTGCATTTTGATTTTGCTGATTTATTAACCTCCCATCTCGAAAAAAAAGCTGAAATCACTATAGGTTATACTTATCTCAAAGATACATCCAGATATGGCCGTATTATATTAGATACTAACTCTCAAAGAATTGTTGCCTTTAAGGAAAAAGCATTAAATTCTAACCCTGTTCCTGGATTTATAAACGGAGGAGTCTATTTAGTTCAAAAAAAAATCTTTTCGAATCTGCCTTTAAAAGATCGCTTTTCTTTAGAAAAAGACGGCTTTAAACTGCTTTTAAAAAAGCAAAAAATCTTCGGCTTTTTATGCACAGGCAAATTTATAGATATTGGGACTAAAGAATCTTATTTAAAATCACAAGAAATTTTAGCAAATATATAGTATAATTATTAAAAAAAACCTTTAACCTAAAGATGATAAAAATACATGCAAAAAAATAAGCAAGAAAAAATATTAATCACCGGTGGCGCGGGCTATATTGGCTCTGTTTTGACTAATCTTTTAGTCCAAGAAGGTTTTAAAGTTACCGTTATTGACAATCTAAGTTACCATCAAAATTCTGTACTTTCTCTTTTTAGTTATCCTAATTTTAAATTTATTAAAGGAGATGTTTGCAACTACGCTTTAATGGAAAATCTCATAGCCTCTCATGATGTGATTATGCCTCTTGCGGCTATTGTTGGAGCTCCGGCCTGCGATCTACATCCGGCTCAAGCTCAAGCCATTAACTATGATGCAATTGATTTCATTTTAAAAAATACAACCCAAAATCAAAAAATCATTTTTCCAAATACTAATAGCGGCTATGGCATCGGAGAAAAAAACAAAGCTTGCACAGAAGACTCTCCTTTAAGACCTGTTTCTCTTTATGGCAGATTAAAAGTAGAAATTGAAAAAAAACTTCTTCAATCTAAAAAAGCGGTGACCCTAAGGCTTGCTACCGTCTTCGGCCTTTCTCCTAGAATGAGACTAGATTTATTAGTTAATGATTTTATTTTTAGAGCTTTACAAGACCGCTTTATCGTACTTTTCGAAGAACATTTCAAACGTAATTATATCCATGTCAAAGATGTAGCTTTAGCTTTTCTTTTTGCCCTTAAAAATTTTGATACAATGAAAGGAGAAGCTTTTAATCTAGGTCTAACTGCTGCTAATCTAAGCAAAAGAGAGCTTTGTGAAAAGATCAAAAAATTAATCCCCGATTTTTATATACATTCGGCAGATATCGGTACAGATCCAGATAAAAGAGATTATATTGTCAGCAATGCAAAAATCGAAAATCTGGGATGGAGGCCAACAAAAAATCTAGACGACGGCATTCAGGAAATGATCTCTGCCTATCCTATTTTAAAAATTAATCACTTAAAAAATATTTAGAGTAAAAATTAATCTTCATCAGTTACACAGCTATGCTGCGGATCAGCTCTCATACAGGTAAGAATCGATTGGGCAAAAAGCCTCAGCTGAGACTTTAAAAAATCTAAACTTAACTTTCTAATAGGCTTAAACCAAAAAAAACTGCAAAGCCCACCCATTGCTAATATTACATTCCAAAAAAGACCAGAAAAATATACAAAAGATGAGGGCATTGATTTTCTAATCATCTTTTTTGCTGCCAAATTAACTTTTTCGCTAATCCACTTTTGATTGACCGCTTTCTGCCTGAGCTCTTCTGCATAATCGTGCATCTGATAAACCAAAAGCAAAAGCAGAAATTTTTGAAAAATAAAATCTTTTTCAATTTTTGAACCATTAGCAAATCTTTTAAAAAATTCATTTATCGGCAGCATATAAACTACATTACTCCAAATCAATTGCGGCCTAGAACAGGCTGAAACAAAATTATTAGATCTGATCCATCTTTCCCGGCTTAAATCTAATAAAATAAAACCCTGCTTTCTTAAATAAGCATCAATATCGCTAAAAAAAGGAGCTCCTTTATGTCTTTCATAAAAAGAAGCCTCTACTTGAACTCCCAAACAACTAGTTTTTAAAAAGTTTTCAGCGCCTTTTAAAATATTCAAGTCAGCGCCTTCTGCATCAACTTTGATAAAATCAGGACTTAAATTTAATTTGCCTTTTAATAAATTCTGCAAGGTATCAACAATAATTGTTTTTGAATCTACAACTTCATGGCAAGAAGCATTTAAAAAAGAGCATAAATTGTCTTTATGCAACGGATAAATAGAAGAAGCTGCTGGAAAAGATGTTAAATTCAATTGCTTATTAGCTTTTTCAGACCAAAGCCCAATGGGAAAATTAGTATTATTTTGCGAATTTACATTTTCAGCCCTTGTATCAGGATCAAAAGTAACAAAATGACAAAGCTCTTGAATCTTTCTCCATCTTTTCTCAACCCCACCTGTAGCGCCTACGTCAACCACTATTAAGGGAACTTTTTTTGAAAAAGTTTTCATTAATTGTTGAGGTTTATAAATTTTAGAAGAAAAAGAGACTTTTCTTAAAATTTGTTTTAAAATTAAAACAACCTTTCTTTTAGCTTTTTGCATAACCAATCAACTAATATTTAATCTTTTAAAGCTTTAGCATAACCTTCTATGGAATGATATTTTTGATAAGCCCGTCGCATATTCAAACACTTTTTTCCAATCTTCTGATCGGAACTTACATACGTCAGATAATCAATCAAATCTTTTCTTTCCCAATCACAAACCAATTCATTCAAATCAAACTTCTGCAGTTCATAAGCCATCCAAGTACCTTCCGTTACAACTGGCAAAGCTCCTGCAACAACAGCTTCTACGAAAATCCCGGAAGTTCTGGAAAGATAATTTTCTTTTTTATAAGGAAGCAAAACCATTTTAGCATCTGACATTATTTTCTGGTATTCCAACAAACTTAAAAACCCTTTTAAAAAGACTGTTTTTGCTGAATTTTTCAAAAAACCTTTAGCTTTTTCAGATACGTAAAGTTGGTAATGGCTTTTATTTTTAGCTAATAGATCAGATAAGATTGATATCTCTTTAAGACCTTTTTCTTCTCTAATCAGACTTCCCGGCCACCACCAAAAATCTTTTTTTTCTAATGCATTTAAACTGGCAAATCCTGTGTGGGGAATCGGCATTGTTTTAACTTTTTGCTCAAAATATTTTGTTAACTTGGAAGCAATGATCTCACTATCTGTAAAAAGTCTGATCTTCTCTTTTCCCAAAACCGTTTTTAAAAGAATTTGGAAAAATTTAAAAAAGACTATTTTTTTTCCAAAGTCCTCTTTAGAAAAACGATAAAAAAGCCATAATTCTATCTTAGGCCTTGCTAAGAGAAAAGTCAGCAACAAAAGAGGCAATTCTAAAAACCCAAAATGTTCTAAAAAAAGAATCTGTTTAATATTCGGCTGTATTATATGTTCTTTTTTTAAAGTTTTTAGAATTTTTAAAACTGGGAAAAAATTACGTATGACTAAAGACAGTCTTTGTCTATTAGTACTTTGTCCTGCATGAAAAACTTTTGCCAAACTTTTTTGCCAAAAATCAGGTAAATTTTTAATTTCACAATTCTTAGGAACAAAAACTTGCGACTTCCAACCATTTGATGAAACAGCCTTAATGACAGACTGCATATAAGTATAATTATGGCCAATTTCATTCTTTAAAGAAGCCAAAAAAGAATAAAAAAACACATTTTTACTCATAGACTTTTTCCCGTTTTAGCAATCCGCCTATTTTCTCATATTTCTCCATATCTAAGCCACTTTTCTTAACAAAAGACAGTCTAAATTAGCAACTTTAAATATATGAAAGAACTTAGAAAAACGCTCCTTTATTTCAACAAAATAAAAATTTTACTCAAGCATTTGCAATAATTTTTGACAAGGTATCAACACTGATTAGATTCTTGCCTCATCTATTTTAGGATTACATCTCGAAAATCCTCGGTATGTAAATGCCAAGAAAATGTCACATCTTTAAGTTTTATGAACATAATGCAAAGGTTGATTTTTGATATCAGAAAAACAGTCTTGAATCCAATTAATCGTTTCAGTAATTCCTTGTTCAATGCTTATTTTTGGTTTCCAGTTTAGCTCATTAAGGGCTTTTTGAGAATCAATTACATAAGCTTTATCCTGACCCAGTCGTTCCGGAGCAATCAAAGTATTATCTTCAAAAGAGACTTCCATTTTTTGGCAAATTAATCTCACCAATTCTTTCACTTGAATACCTTGAGGTGGAGAAAAATGATAAATCTGGCCGATTTTACCTTTTTCCATAGCTAATAGTTCTCCTTCTGAAATGTCTCTGATATGAATATATGACTTAATAGCCCGTCCTCCTCCATGCAGCTCTATCTTTTTCCCTTTTTTGATATTAATTACAGATCTTGGAATAATTTTAAATAATTGCTGATAAGCTCCATAAACATTGGTTGATCTTATCATAACTAAAGGAAACCCAAAATTTTTATAATAAGTGAACAAAGAAAAATCACCAGCTGCTTTAGAAGCAGCATATGGAGTTGAAGGATTCATAGGATAATCTTCTTTAACAAGACCCTCGCAACTCCCATAAACTTCAGGAGAAGAAATATGAACATATTTTTTTAAAAACTTTTTATCTTTTAAAAGATTAGCTAATTTTGTCAAAGCTACAGCATTGGTTTGAAACCAATGATGAGGATTATCCCATGAAGGCCCAACTTCACTTTGTGCTGCAAAATTAACAATATATTCAGGTTTAAAATCATCTAATAAAACATTCAATTTATCTAAATCTTGATTCAAATCAATTTGAAAAAATTTAAAATTTTTCAGATCTCGGCTTTTATTTTTATAAGGCAAAAAAAGAGATTCTTTTTCTTTAGAGCGGCTAATTCCGATTACTTGGTAATCTAACTTTTTCATATTTTTTTCAAGTAACAGATCAATGAAATCACTTCCGGAAAAAGAATTACTTCCAATCACTAAAATTTTTTTCATTTACAAAAGCTCCTTTTTTTTTTAATGGCTTGAAAAACCTAAATTCTTAATATTCTTATTTCATAAGGCGAGTTAAAAATTTAACTAAAGCATCTTTTTTAACAGCTTCTTTATTACCTACTATTTGTACTTCCAAAGCAGCTGCTAAAGAACCAATGAAACCGGAAACAATCATAGGATAGCCTTTGGCTTTACACAAACTGCTCAAAGCTAAATAACTGTCTCCGGCTCCGACTCTATCAACCACTTCAGAAACAAAAGCCGGTATTTGTAAAGCAGATTTACCTTGTTCCAAACAGAAAACACCATTAATACCGCGAGTGACAGAAAAAGATTGGCACTTCATTTTTTGACAAATAGTTGCAACTACTTCATCTAAAGGAGCATAGCGATCATGAGCTGCGAACCTTACTTCTGGTTCATTCAAAGAAATATAATCTGCTTTTTTATACTGAGTCACAACATTATACCCACGATTTCCGCTATTGATTTGAGTATTTAAGGCCATAAAAATTGGTATTTTTGCCAATCCTTGAATTAATCCATTGTTGGTAAAGCCATTGCCAAAATCACTTACTAACAGCATCTGTGCATTTGAAGCAGCTTTTTTGATTTCTTGTAAAGCCAGATTTAATTTATCAGAATTTAAATGAAAGTCATTAAAAGAATAAACCTCAAAAAGTTTGGTTAATGATTTCCCGTCTTGCAAAACATATCTTTTTTTAACCAAAGTAGGTTTATCTTTTATATATATAGGTTGTAAAATAACTTTTTTATCTAATTTTTCTCGGATAAAATTCAAATGAGGGCATTTTTCTCCTAATGCAGTTATTAAAACTACTTCTTTAACAAATTGAGCAATATGGTTAGCTAAGATCAAACTGCCACCTAAGAACAGCTCTTTATCCCGCAAAGCTGCCACCATATGCAGGCCTTTTCCTGATTGACCTAAAAGCTCAACATATTGATATTCATCTAAAATAGCATCGCCAACAATAACAACTTTTAAATCAGCCAGATTTTCAATTTTTTCTATAAGTTGTTCTAAAGAATATTGAGCTTTCACTTGCTGAATAAATCTTTCAACTTCAGGAGAAGAGGGCATTAAATACTTATTAATCAAGCTCGATGAGCTAAACACGATATCATCCGAATAATAAATCTCACCCCCATGATTTTCAACAGCTGCGGTTTCCCGAGAAATTTTTCCAGTTACATCTTTTTTATGATTTTTATATTCAACGCCTTTTACATATACCTTAGGCTGAATTTTTTTTATGGCGGAAATTGCATCTGGAGCATCATTTAAAACTACATAATCCACTACTCCTATCGCTGCCAAAGTTTCCAATCTGAGATTTTCTTTAAAAGCAGGTCTTCCCGGGCCTTTATTCACATATCGGTCAGGGGTTACAGAGACTATTAATTTATCTCCGAGCTTTTTAGCTTCTTTTAAATGTCTAATATGCCCTAGATGTAAAAGATCAAAAACTCCATGGCATTGAACAATTTTTTGTTTTTGCTGTTTTAATTTTTGTAAAATTTCTTTCAATTCTTGAAAACTCTTAATCTTGCTTTGCATAAGCTAATTGTTCCTTATTATTTTTAGAAAAATAACCAACTTTCCAAAGATCTATAATAGTATGCAAAATGAAAAAATGGCCAGTTTCAACTAATCCATAATCTTCTTGATTTATCCAAATATTTAAATTTCCCATTTTTCTTAAAAGATTATCTTTTTTAAAACCGGATAGGGTAATTAATGAAATTTTATGATCAACTGCAACCTGTGCTGCATTGACAATATTTTTAGAATTGCCAGAGCTGCTAATAGCAACCAGCGAATCTTCTTTTCTCAAAAGCCTTTTTAAAGGGACGCTAAAAACATGTTCATATCCATAATCATTAGAAAGACAAGTCATGATATTAGAATCAAACAATGTCATAGCAGGAATTTCTATCCCTTTTAAAAGATCGGTTGCAAAATGAGAAGCAATACCAGCACTACCTCCATTGCCGATGACAAATATTTTACCTTTTTTCTCAACAGTTTCCTTTAAAATTTTAGCAAAGAAAAGAAATCCTTGTTCTGGTTCTAAAAGGACCTGTTTTAAATAAGCGCTAATTTTGTTTTTAAAATTTTGCTGATCTGTTTTTTTAGAATATTCACAATTTTCTATAACTTGATTTAGTTCATTAAGTCTCTGAAAAATCATGAAAATCGACAGCATGGAAACCAACTTCTTTAGATATTGGAAGAAATGCTGCCCCTCCGGTTAATTGTTAAAAAATTAGGGCAGAAACAACAAAGACCTGCAAAAATATAAAGTTCTGTTCCGCCTGCCCAAGTGGTTAGAATTGCATCGAGAGTGTTGAAAAACATTTTTAAGCTAGCAACACAGTCCTTACCCCTCATAACATTTAACCACCAACCACAGAGCTTGAAACTTGCGCACAGCCACTGACTGAAACATTCCAAAGTATGTATGTAATCTCTTCTAACCAAATGCTGCATAAAGCGTCCTGTGTGATTCCTAATCAACCAGTTTTCCTTGTAACTTACGGTTCCAAGCCTCTTACTTTAGAAAGAGGATGATTGACCTAAATATCTAAACCATTTTTCTGTTGCCTGCTTAATAGTCTTAGGCTCCCAAACAGGAGCATCTTTAAATTCATCAATTTTTTCCAAAAGCAGAGCAACTCCCTGTTCAAAAGAGACTTGAGCTTTCCAACCCAATTTTTTCTGAATTTTAGAAACATCAGCAAACGTACAATCAGGCTCTCCTGGTCTCTTAGGAATATGAATTTTCTCACCGCCTCCTAAAAGTCTAATTAAAGAATTAACACTATAATGACCGGAGCTACCGACATTAAAAATGTCTCCCGAAAGATTAGATTTAGCAGCAGTATACATAGCATCTGCCACATCTGTCACATAAGTAAAATCCCGAGTCTGCTCGCCGTTGCCGACTATAGTATATGGTTTATGATTTAGTTTTTGTCCTAAAAAGACTCCGAAAACCGCACCATAAGCGCCTGTTGTTCTGGCTCTTGGTCCATAAACATTAAAAAACCTCAAAGACAAGGCCGGAAGAGAATAGACCTGAGCCCAGTGCATAACAGTTTCTTCTCCTAAATACTTTGTTAAAGCATAAGGATATTGTGGATCTATTTTTGCAGTTTCAGGAGTTGGAAATTCTTGAGCAAGACCATAGCAAGAAGAAGAAGCTGCATAAATAAAGCGCTTAACCTTGGCTTTTTTAGCACATTCTAAAACATTAAAAGTTCCTAAAACATTGGTTTCAAAATAATCTCTTGGTTTTTCAATTGAAGGTACTATATCAGCTAAAGCTGCTAAATGAAAAATCCAATCAGGAGAATTTTCAGCAAATATATCAGCCATTTTTTGCTTATCCCTGATATCTACTTCTTGAAAAGAAAAATTGGGATGTTTTTGAACTGTTTTGAGATTTTTCAGCCAACCGCCAGACAAATTATCAATAACTAAAACTTCAAATCCTTTTTCCAAAAGCAGCTCAGTTAAATGACTGCCTATAAACCCAGCTCCACCTGTAACAATTGCTTTCATAGTTTAATAAATCTCCAAATCTAAAAATTTAACGGCCTTTAGTTCTTTATTGCAAAAACCCTTTGCCTGTATCGATGTATCCTTTTTGAATAAATTCATCTAAATGATCACGAATATATTTAGGAAAAGTTTCATCTATTTCTACCACTTCCAAATCAGCCTTAATTCTTTCATAAGTTTTTTGGGGATCTAAATTGTCTTTATCTGCCAAGCACTCTCTCCAATGGCTAAAAGAATGGAGCTTTTCCATAAAAGTTTTCCAGCCGCCCATATTGCTGAAATGCCAGCCTCCATCTGGAAAAGTCATATGTCCAAACCTGCGCATTCTTACTTTTTGGGGCTTATGTTTTCTAACATGCTTATAAGTAGTTAAAATAGTAGCAGTCATGGGCTCTTTTTCTTTAAAGTTATAAAACCAGCGATGAAAATCCAAAATAGGAACCAGTACCGGATCTTTATTTTTTTTCAGTCTTTTAACCATGGCTTGTATCTTATCACCGCGTAAGATCTCATCCAAATCCGTAATAATAACAATATCTTTAGGATGGCATTTTTTCAGTCCTCTTAAAATTTGATTGCGCTGAAAAAATTCCCGATGCCAGGGATCTTCTACTCCAAGATAAGGTCTTTCTTCGACCACTATATGAATAATTTTATCCAGATATTTTTGATAGCGCTGTTTATTTTCTTGGAAATAAAGGGGTTTTAATTTGCCATTTTGACATTCTATGCATTCTACGATCACAAACTTGTCAACCTGATCATAGAGTTCTGCCAAATGAACTTCCAAAAGATCCAGTTCATTAAAAACCATAAAACAGTCATAGATTTTTGGTTTATAAAAAATTGGAATTTTAAAACCGAATTCCAAAACAGAATAAACTAAAGCTAAAAACCCAAAAAAAAGTCCGCTGTAAAAAAGCATTTTGCGTTTCATAAAAAAAAACCTGTTAAACTAAAAAATTATTAACAAAATAGCACCAATTTATTTTTAAGAAAAGTCGTCTTCAAGCCTCTTTGAACCTCCCCATGCCTCAAGACAGGGAATTCCTGACGCAAGCTTACGCTTGCTCTCGTGGCTCGTTCCGAGCCCGGCAATGAGAGAGTGTTGACCGCAGCATTTACGTCGCGATCATATCAAAAAAATAAGCTTCACTTAGAAAGTGTATCTTGTAAAAGTTGTTTAGCGGATTTGATGTTTTGTTTTAGCTTTTGTTTTTGATCTAAAATCAAATTCAGACTTTCTTCTACTTCTTCTACTGTAATTTCTACTGTCATATTTTTCTTGCCGTTCATTTTCGAACAGCCCTTTTTAGCAAAGCAGGGAAGGCAGGCTACTTGTTTCACTAAAGGTTTAGCAAAAGTATCTTGGGGAGTCCAATGATGATAGTTATTCAAACCCGCAAATAAAATAACAGCAGGCACGTTATAAGCCCCTGCTAAATGAGAAACTAAAGAGTCGCTGCAAATAACGGCTAAGCTATTTTTAACTAAAAACTGCAATTTTTCAAAATCCAATTGATCACACAAATTAACAGTTTGAGAAAAGTTTTTGGTAATATTAAAAATAGCTGCTTTTTCTTCTTTTCCTTTTCCCGTAAAAGCCAATAAATATCCTTGGTCGATCAAACGGCCTGCCAGTTTATGCCATTTTTCCTGGGGCCATTTTTTCAGTTCCGAACCTGCTCCCATATGTAAAATTAAAAAACCTTTTTTCCAAAACTCTAAAGGCAGCATTTTATCACAATCTACTTGCGGCTTTTTTAAACAAACTTTCAAATACGAAAAATAAACAGATGGAACAGCTATTTTTTTCAAAAGATCTAAATAATATTGAGAAACATAATGATTTTTGTTCTCGAAAGGACAAAAATCCGTTAGCAGATTTTTAAATCCTCCACTCTGAAAACCTATTCTTTGAGGTATTTTAGCCTTCCATAAAAGAGGGATGCTGTTAGGAAAATAAAAATAAAGGTCTATAGCCAAATCATATTTATCTTGTTTAATCTCCTTCAAAGCCTTTCTTTTCATAGACCAATATTTTTTAATCTTTTGCAAAAGACTGATTTTTTCCCGATTAAGTTTCCAATGATCTAAAAGATAGATTCTATTTATTAAGGGATGCTCTTTAACAACTTGCTGGGAATAGCTGCTGACCAGAAAGCCAATTTCAGCTTCAGGAAAGGCTTTTTTTAAAACGGGCAAAACTGAAGTTGCAATAACCACATCTCCCAAATGTCCTAAATTACTTAAGAGAATTTTTTGAGGCGGATTTTGCAAACCGAATTTTTTCTTGCTTTTTCTTTTTAAAGGCCAAGTAAAAAAATCTATCAGAAAAAGCAGGGACAGCAAAATAGGATTTTTCGCCAAGTAAGCTCCTGAAAGAGGAGTTTTTTTAAGCATAAATATAAATCCCTTACTTTAGGAGCAAGCATACAATAAAAGAGTCAAAAATAAAATATTTTTTTAAGACAAATTAACTTCTTTCATGGTTTGAATATTGAAATAGCGCTTGTCTTCTAAAGAGTTGGGCAGCAATTTTTTTTCAAAAGCTGTTAGCAAATCTTCTATGGCTTTTTCAATATTGTAGAGTGGCTCAAAGCCGATTTTCTGTTTAATCTTATCAGAATTTACATGATAAGACCGATTGTCGTCTGTTTTTACAATTTCCAGCTCGACTTTTTTCTTTTTACCAATAATATCCGCTACCATTTGTCCTAAATCCAAAACGCTATGGTTGTGATATCCAACATTAAAAATCTCTCCTTGGACTTTGGCTTTAGGAGCTTTCAAAACATGCAAATAAGCTCTAACCATATCATCAATATGAATATTAGGCCTAAGCTGTTTTCCTCCCATAATTTTAATTTTTCCGGTATTATAAGCTAAATTGGTCAATATGTTAACTACAACATCCATTCTTTGACGGGGAGCATATCCGCAAACAGTCGCGGGCCTTAATACTGTGCAAATAAAATTATCCGACTTGTATTTCAAAAGAATCTTCTCACACTCAGCTTTGAACTTGGAATAATCGGTCAAAGGCTCTAATTCCATGTCTTCAGTTACATTTTTTTCTTGCTTGATACCATAAACAGAAGAAGACGATGCATAAACAAAGCGTTTAACCTTATGCTTTTTAGCAAGTTTTACAAAAGGCTCAAAAGCGTCTAAGTTAATTGACTTGCCAAGCTCTGGATTAAGTTCAAAACTGGGATCGTTTGAAATGCAGGCCAAATGAATTACAGCATCAATCTTATTTAAAGCTTTATCCACTTTTTCCAAATCCCTAAGATCGGCTTTGATTTGCGTGAGGTTAGTATTCTTTTCAAGGTTTGCAAAAATGTCTTCCCCGTATAAATAAAGGTCGTAAACTGTAACTTGATGTCCTTTTTCCAAAAGTGCAGGCACCAGTTTAGACCCTACATATCCGGCTCCGCCGGGAACTAAAATACGCATATTGATTTACCTTTTTAAATTAAAAATTTTAAAAAAAATATAAGAAAAAAGAAAATTTATGACCAGTTAATAATTGGCAAAAAACCAAAATATTTTAATTACCCAATAATTTCCAGACCTTGATAATAATGGAGCAAATCCCTGTATTTAGCTGCTGTTTCAAAATCCAGTTCTTTAGCAGCCTTGAGCATCAACTTTTTAGTTTTTTTAATCTTGTCCTCCAGCTCATCTATCGTCAAGGGTTTGTCTTTACAAGCGTCAAGCGGCTTTACATTTTGATCCTTTTCGGGCAAAAAACCAAAAGTCTCTTCCAAAGATTCGGCCAGAGATTTGATAATTGTTTTAGGAATAATACCATGTTTAGCATTATAAGCTTTTTGATATTCTCTTCTTTTACAAACAATCGCAATGCAGTTTTGAATTGAACGGGTTATTTTATCGGCATACATGACAACCCGACCGGAAACGTTGCGAGAAGCCCTGCCGCAAGTTTGAATCAAAGCAGTCTCGCTTCTTAAAAAGCCTTCTTTGTCAGCATCTAAAATGGCAACCAAAGAAACTTCGGGAATGTCCAGCCCTTCCCGCAAAAGATTGATGCCGACCAAAACATCGAACTCTTTTCGTCTTAAATTTTTAAGCAGCCTCATTCTTTCCAAAGTATCAATATCCGAATGCAAATATTTAGCCCTAACGCCGATATCAGTCAAATATTTAGTCAGATCCTCGGCCAATCTTTTTGTTAAAGTGGTTACCAGAACTCTGCCATTTTTAGCAGTCTCTTTACGAATTTCTTCTAAAACATCATCGACCTGGCCTTGTACGGGTTTTATTTTGATCTCGGGATCTAAAAGCCCGGTCGGCCTGAGGATCTGCTCGACAACTCTGTTGTCAGCCTCTTCAAGTTCCCACTTGCCGGGAGTTGCCGAAACAAAAATCATCTGCTTTAATCTAGCTACAGCCTCGTCAAATTTAAGAGGCCGGTTATCAAACGCCGAAGGCAGGCGGAAGCCGAATTCAACTAAAGCATTTTTACGGGCCCGATCGCCATTATACATGGCATGTAACTGGGGTATCGTTTGATGCGACTCATCAATAAAAACTAAAAAATCATTGGGAAAATACTCTAAAAGACAAGGGGGAGGCTCCCCGGGCAAGCGGGCAGAAAAATGACGGGAATAGTTTTCAATACCCTTGCAAAAGCCAATTTCCCGGATCATTTCCAAATCATGTTCGGTCTTTTCTTTAAGCCTTTGCTTTTCCAACAGTTTTTCTTCTTTTTCAAAATATTTCAATCTTTCTTCCAACTCTTTTTTAATGGAAGAAATAGCATCTTGTCTCACATCTTCCGGAGTCACATAATGAGAGCCTGGATAAATACTGATTTTGTTTAAGATTTTTTTCTTTTGTCCTGTCAAAGGATCAATCTCGGATATTTTTTCGATCTCATCGGCAAAAAATTCAATCCGGTAGCCTTTATCATCTTCATAAGCAGGAACAATTTCCAAAACATCGCCGCGGACTCTAAAATTAGAACGGGTCAGTTCATAGTCATTGCGGCTGTAACGCAGCTCAACCAAATGAAGCAGCAGATCATCTCTTTTAATTTTTTGGCCTGTTTGTAAAGCAAGAGCCATTTTAGCATAAAACTCAGGCATGCCTAACCCATAAATGCAAGACACAGAGGCTACTATTATAACATCTTTTCTTTCGATTAAAGAGCGGGTGGCCGACAAACGCATTTTTTCAATCCGGTCATTAATCGCCAAGTCCTTTTCTATATAGGTATCAGTACGAGGAATATAAGCTTCCGGCTGATAATAGTCATAATATGAGACAAAATACTCAACTGCATTTTCCGGAAAAAAAATTTTAAATTCCTGATAAAGTTGGGCGGCCAAAGTTTTATTATGCGCCAAAATCAGGGTTGGCTTTTGAGTTTTTTGAATAATGTTAGCCATGGTAAAAGTTTTACCGGAACCGGTAATGCCCAGCAAAACAGAAGCTGTTTTACCTTTTAAAACAAAGTCAGACAAAGCCTCAATTGCTTGAGGCTGGTCTCCGCAAGGCAGAAAAGAAGTTTTCAAAGAAAACATGATTTTTTAAAAGATAATTTCCTGTAATTTCTTTTTATCGGCGATTCGCATTTCCTGTTTCATTCTGCCCAAGTCATATCCATCGAAATCTACAAATTTAAAAAAGCAGGAAAACTCGGGAAATTTTTCCATAACCTGTTTGGCCATTTCCTGAGCTGCATATCTGTAACTGGGATGGCCGGCAGGAGAAGACCTTAACTCGCAAAGCCATTGCAACGCACGCAGGTTAATCTGGAAATACCAACGCATATTATAGGCCATCGGCACTACATATTGCGCCTCTTCCGGCAGCTGCTTAGACATGGTATCATAAGCTTTTTTGGCGTTATTCAAAGCCTGGCAATATTCTTTTTCCATTTCAGTTTTTAAAATTTCCTGTGGTATAAAATATCCATAATTACAGCTTAATTGCTGCCTTTCCTGGGTCAATGTCCTATGCCGCTGTAAATCCCTGTAAATGCCGAAATCGGCTACAAACTCAAACGTAAAATTAGCTCGTTCCAGGGCTCTGGGGGATTTATGACGGCGATTTTCCCTGGCATCGGAAGCTGCGGCAAAAATTTTCTCAATTTCAAAACAGGGCAGATTTTTAACATATTGCTCTGCCTTTTCCAAACTTTTATGGCTATTGGCAAAAAGCAAAGACGCTGCGACTTTAAAAATTGCATCATGATCGCAATTTATCAATCTGACGATATCGGCATTTGTATCTTCTTCTATTTCAGACTCACGCTCTTTAGACTGCTCTTTTAATTCTTTTTTTACTTCGTCCATAAACTGGACAAATTTTTGATAATAACGATTATCCGTATCTGATCTGCGAATAAAAGAAGGAATGGTTTTGGAAAGCTCTTGAAAAGCCAATTTACCCAAGTCCTGCATTTCCGTTAAATTATTCGCTTTTAACTGCTGAAGCAATTTTTCAAAAAATCTGCCATTGCCGAACAGCCCTACATTTGTCAAAGTAGAAGCTGGCAGAAGTCCTCGCAAACAATCCAAAACCTTAGCTCGCAAAGCAGCGCTATAAGCATTTTTTGAGATTTGTTCTGATTTAGGGAATTTTTTTTCAATCAAGGCTGTTAAAGGGGGTATCAAATTAGAATAGGTTTCAAATAATAAATTGCAAGTCTCTAAATATAGTTCTTTATAAGCAGAAGTCATTAAAACCGGTTCTTTATAAAACAAATATTCTCCATCAATCTTCTGGTCAAAATACATATAACGAGTGGATTTTTCCAAGGGAGAGCCGCCGATCCTGCAATCTTCAATTTGTTTGGCAGCAATCATAGAAATATTTTCCATAGCCAAATGGGCGCCCCCCAGCTCGCCGATCGAATCGTCACCGTATCCGTCCAGAATACGATTATAAAAGCTCTGGGCTTTTTGAATAGCTGCGCTCTGCTGTTCTAAAGAAGGGGTCTCTTTTAATTCATGAGCCACTCCTGCAATAGCCGTGAAAGAGGTATCTTCATTTTGGATAAATTCATTTAAAAGCAAATTTCTCAGACCCAGACTGGATCTCGAATAACGAGAAAATAAAGCCCCTTTGACAACTTCCGGCAAATTCCGAATAGCAAAAACGTTTAAGTCTGTATTAGAAACAAACTTTTTTAAAATCTTTTTTTGGGCATCGGTAAAATTTTCAAATTCTTCAGACACAACTTCAACTCCTAGCCTTTATTGTTTAAATTCAAAAAAAAAATCTAACTTCAGAGTGCCATATATTTTCAGCTTTTAGCAAGTAAAATTGTCTATTAAAAATAAAAGATTTGGTTTTCAGACAAAATAATTTATTATTAAACATTGTTGAACATTATTATGCAGGGTAATATACTAATTTCCGATTTGCAAAAAACCTGTTTTTATAGATTTTTCATTAATATAATTAAAATTATTTTTAAAATAAAAAAATGAGTTATTTAAAAGAATTTAAAAAAAAGATTGAAGAAAATAATTATTATGAATTTTTAAAAATATGGGAAGAATATTATCATTCAGAAACCATAGATCCAAAAGAACTAGTTCAGATTTTAACTCTCGCTAAAAATTCATGTCTCTTATCAAAATTCGGCCAGCATGTAGACCGCTGTCTGCCTTTATGGAAAAACCTGCCCGAGAGCCCTGAAAAAGATCTAATTGTCAAACTGATTTTAGACATTCAAAACACCAACTCTGAAGATTTAGCCAATCTAGCGTATAACTATTTAAAAGCCAAATATCCCAACGATTCCTACTTTAATGATAAAATCAGGCTGATCGGCTTACGCCACAGAGGAGAGAATTTTCAAGGAGCTATTTCAGGATATGAGCTTTTAAGCCACTTGGGCGTAGGAAAATTTGTTTATCATACCGCAGGATGGGGAGCTGGTGAAATTATTGATTTTTCCAATATCCGTGAAGAAATGACCATTGAGTTTGAATATGTGATCGAACCCAAACATTTAACTTTTATCAAAGCTTTAAAAACTTTGAACCCGCTTCCGGACGACCATTTTTTAGCTTTACGTTTTGGACAGCCAGAGACTTTAGAAAAATTAGCTTCTGAAAATCCTGTAGAATTAATTACTTTGCTTTTAAAAGACTTAGGACCTAAAACTGCTGCAGAAATTAAAGATGAACTGGCAGAGCTTATCATCCCGGAAAAAGAATGGAGCAAATGGTGGCAGAACACCCGCTCCAAACTTAAGAAAAGCACTAAAATAGAAACCCCGGAAGATCTAAACTCCCCTTTTATTTTAAGAAAAAATGAATTGTCTCACGAAGAAAAATTGTATCTGGAACTAGAAAAAGCGCCCAATATTAAAGGTAACATTCAATTAGTGTATGCTTTTTTAAGGGATTTTCCTCAAACCCTGAAAAATGAAGAATTTAAAACTTCTTTATATTCCAAATTATTAGAAATGAGCGAAAATCCAGAGATCAACAAAGTCGACCGGACTCAAATTTTATTTTTACTTCTGGAAATTTGCCCTGAAAATAAATTCGAAGACAAAATAGCTGGCATCCTAAAGCAGGAAAAAAATCCTTTAGTCCTTTTAAAAGAAATTAACATCATCCACTTCCAAAAAAAGTTTTTGGAAAAAATAAAAAAACATCTCGGAAACTGGGAAGATTTGTTTTTGGAAGAGTTTTTCTTAAGCCAAAAACATTTTATTCGCGATTTTATTTTTGAAGAACTGATTAAAAGTAAAAAGCAAGAGCAGCTCAAACAAAAAATCAAAGACCTGGTTTTAGATCCTTTAAAACATCCGATTGTTTTTATTTGGTATTTTCAAAAAGTTATCAAAGACGAAGATTATTTTTATTTTGACAAACAACTCAAAAATAAATTTCTTGAAAACTTGATGGTTTTATTATCCTCAATCAGCACTAATCCGGAAATGAAAGATTTAGCCAAAAAAATTACCAACATGCTGATTTTCGACAATTTTAAATTAGTGCGCAATTTTATGCAAAACGCTCAAGAAAAAGAAATTGAAGAATTTATGTTACTTTCTACTAAATGTAAAAATTTGTCAGAACATGAAATGAAAATTATTAATTCTTTAGGAGAAACTTATTCTCCGTCTTTAAAAAAACAAAAAGCAGCAAGGAAAAAAGATCAAAAATCGTCTGTTATATGGACAACTAAAAAAGGCTTTTTAAAAACTCAAAATCAAATTAAAGAACTGGGCACTGTTGAAATGGTTAAAAATGCCAAAGAAATCGAAGAAGCCCGCAGCCATGGAGATCTAAGAGAAAATGCCGAATACAAAGCGGCCCTAGAAAGAAGAGACAGAATTCAATCTGAATTAAAATTGCTCTCAGACCAGATCAAAAATGCCCGTATTTTGACTAAAGATGATATTTCTCTAAACAAAATAGGTCCCGGCAATATTGTAGAGTGTAAAAAGCAGGATGGCCAAACAGAGACCTTTACTATTTTAGGACCATGGGAAGCCGATCCGGAACAAAAGATTTTTTCTTTTCAGTCACAGCTGGCCCAAAAAATGACAGGGTTAAAAGTAAATGATACATTCTCTTTCCAAAATCAAGAATATCAAATTCTGAAAATCACTAGCTATTTGAACTGAAAAAAGCTATATCTTTATTAACTCTTAGAAATGTTTAGTACTGATTGATATTCAACATTGTAAAATGCAATTGTTTGCATATTATGTATAAGGTTATTTTTGGATTTTTAAAAAATCATTGAAAAGAGAACAAAATATGTCTAAAAAGAATTTTTTCCAGCTTGTCATTGCTACCGGCAATTTCCATAAATTAAGAGAATATAAAATCCTTTTACATGAATTCAAACATTTAGACATTTTAAGCCTAAAAGATTTTCCCCATTATCAGCCGCCTCAAGAAACTGGTTCTTCTTTTAAAGAAAATGCTGTTTTAAAAGCACAGCACGCCGCCCAAGCCCTGAAACAATGGGTTTTAGCCGATGATTCAGGTTTAGTAGTTCCCGCATTAAAAGGCGAGCCGGGCATTTATTCAGCCCGTTATGCAGGGCAAAATGCAACTGATGCAGATAATCGTAAAAAACTGCTTTCTAATCTGGGAAATTTCAAAGACACCCAACGCTGGGCCTATTTTGAATGCTGCATAGCTTTAGCCTCAAGCGATGGCCTTAAAAAATCTGTCTGCGCTTCAGTCGAAGGTACAATAACACAGCAGGAAAAAGGCGGCAATGGCTTCGGATATGATCCTCTTTTTATTAAATCAGATTATCATAAAACTTTTGCCGAACTAGGAGACTCTTTAAAAAATAAGATTTCCCATCGACGTAAAGCTTTAGATAAAATCATGCCTTTTCTACAGTCTTTGATTCTAGAAAAAGCGTAAAATTTAAAAATTCCAAATTTTGCATCTTTTTTAGAGTATCAAAAAACCTTGATGATTTTCTCTAGCTTGATAATATTCTGTTTCCATACTATCAATGCTGCCAAATCCCGGCTTTTGTTTAATTTCTTCCAAAAGTTTTTTTAATTTATCTTTTTCGCCAACAGCCACTACCAAAACCGAACCGTCCGCTAAATTTTTCGCAAACCCTGTCAGCTGCAATTTTTGAGCATATTTCTGAACTGAAGAACGAAAAAATACTCCTTGAACCAGACCTTTAAAAATAGCTTTTAATTCCCACTGCATATTAAAAATTTTTCTAGTTTTGCATAACGCTGTTAAAAAGTTGGAAACCTTAATCTTTAATTAAATTATAAAGATATACTGGATTTTGATACACCATCTTATCCCAAGGATAATTTTCTATTAAATGTAAAATTTCCGTAGAAGAAGCAGCTTTAAAAACCGCCTGTTTTAGTTCCCTGGTTTTCGAACAAAATTTTAAATACCAGCCAATCAGTCTTCTCATATCGCAAACTGCCTTATGATCTTCTAAAAAACGATACTTTTGAATTAACAGAAAATGTTCCAACAAAACTTTTTTAATCACAGAAACTTTGTCTTTTTGCATCTGCCAAAAATTACCGGTTAGTTCCAGAAAAAACTGGGGCTGGCCAATAATGCCTCTGGCCAGCATAACGCCGTCGCAGCCGGTTTCCAGAAACATTTTTTCTACATCTTTTTTAGAAAAAAGCCCGCCATTGCCAATCACCGGTATGCCTGCTTTTTCTTTGCATTTACGAATTGTTATTAAATCAGGCTGCCCCCGATATCCCATGCTTCTAGTCCGCCCATGAATGATCAAAGCTTTTGCCCCTGACTCTTCGGCTATTTTTGTAATTTCTAAAGCATTAACAGAATTTACATCCCAGCCGGTTCTAATTTTTAAAACAACAGGAATTTTCACCTGTCCGGTCATATTGGATAAAATTTTTGCCAGCAATTTAGGATTTTTCAAAAGAGCAGATCCGCTGCCGTCTTTGACAATTTTTTTAACAGGACAGCCGCAATTTAAACAAAGAGCATCAAAACCCAAATCTTCCAATATCTGAGCAGATGAAGCTGCTAAAGCAGGGTCGCTTCCATATATTTGAGCGCCAATCGGCCTTTCCATCTGAGAAAAATTTAAATACCGCCAAGTCTCGGGGATTTTCCTAACCAAAGCCTGCATTTTCACCATTTCACAAAACATCAAACCTGAAAAAAACTTACGATAAATTTGCCGCCAAGGCTGATCTGTATATCCGGCCAGTGGAGCGCACAATATATTGGGCACAAAAAGCCCGCCTAATTGAAAATAACGCAAAAAAAAATTCATCGTAAAATATTGATTAAAAAGCTTTGCAGAAATTTGAGAACAAAAAAAGCTACTAGCGGACTGATATCAAAATTGCCCAAAGGAGGAATAAACCTCCGAAAAATATTTAAATAAGGATCGGTATACCTACAAATAAAAATCCAGACGGGATTATTACTATAGCCCATAAACCAGGAACCTATAATACGGCCTAGTAAAAGCAGGGTATAAACGGTAAACAATAAATTTAATAAATTAAGCAACATAAAATTTTTATTTAAACTTTAACTTATTTCCAGAATTTAAATTTTAACTTATTTCCAGATTTTTTTTAAGCAAACTCTTTTATCTAATTGCCCTTATATCTAAAATACCCCTGTTTTTGAGCTGCGTAACTATATTTTATAGGGTCTAAAATACCGACAATCACCCCTATCTAAAGGAAGGCCCTCCATAGAAAAAGACCAGCGGATCTTAAACTGGCTGAATAAGGAGCGTTATATGCAAAAGTTAGTTAAAAAAAATACATACACACCTACGAATATTTCAGCCAGGGGCTGTTCGCAAGTTCCTAGCAAAAGCCATTGGCTTAACTGTGATCAGCCATTTAAAAACCTGAAAGAAAGAGTCGGTGTGGCTCATTTAAAAACCTTTTCCAACAATCCCGATGCGACTCTAACTACTACAAGACAGGCGGAACAGAACACGATTGTATCTATTATTTATCCTGTATTATTAGGTATTAATAGCGGATATTCATATATTGGGGCATCTGCTATCGCAGAAACCAGAGAGGTCTATACCTCAGAATTTCAATTAAGAACTGATATGGTTAAACTAAAGGCAGAAAGAAAACAATATCGAAGAGCTAGAAGATCTCGCAAAACATGGTATAGAAAAGACGGGTTCTTAAAGCGTGGAAATAAAAAAAAGGGTTGGCTTGCTCCATCCATTCAACATAAACTAACTTCTCATATCAAAAATACCGCCTCCCGGTTTATTAGCGATTTTCAAAAGTTTGATAAAGTATTATTTAATGGAATTGAATGCTTTATTTTTGGAAAAAGAAAAACTAGTTATTTTGATCTTAGAAAATTAAATAATCTAAAAATACACGCTTCTGCAAAAGCTGCAGATTGTATTTTATTAGAAACCGTAAAAACATTTTTAACCGAACGGAGGGGCGGCATTTTTTCCAACAGCGCAAGAAGTTGGTTGCCATGCTGTCATTTTTCATGAACAGATTGGGTATTTTTCTAGAAAAAGACAAAGCTTTAATAGCTGAAATTTCAGAAAAAGGTAAGATTTTAAAGCTTAAAAAGACTTTGAAAAACGATGTAAAGCAGCTTGACAAGTATTGTAAAAAAAATTTTTCAGCCGGGGTTTTACCCCCTCAGCAAGTTTTTATTAAAAATGTAGAGGCTCAAAAAATTAGCCAACGTTTTTTACAAAAAAACCTTAACTTGCAAAAAGAAATCGTAACAATTTTACCTAAAGACGAAACTGCAGTTGCCGCCAAAATTCAAAAAATCTCTAACAAAAAAGCTTTTTTTTCTTTTCAGATTATTAAAAAAAAACATTTAGGTTTTTTTCTAAAAAAAATAGATCCTCATATGGCGGTATCTTCCCAGCAAGCGCTGTTTCGGTTTGCTAGAGTTTTCTTTCCTCAAAACACGGATTTATTGATCATGCATTTTGCCGAAGAAGAAACTGTTTGTTTAAAGATCAAAGACAAAACCTTAAAAGCCGGATATAACATTCATATAGGTATAAATGCCATCAGTCAAAAAGAAGAACAAAGCATCGAAAAACTGGGGCGGGACAAAAAACAGCTGTTAGAAGAATTAAACCAACAAATCAGCCAAACCCTGGATTTTTTTGCAAAGCAAGAAAAACTGCCTTTGCTTTTAACCGGCAACAAGCACCTGTTAAAACACATAGATTTGTTAATCTCTTCTAAAAACAAAAAAAATATTTCTTCTTTACTGGAAACAGAAACAGAGAAAAGCATTTTTGCAATTCCAATAGGAGCTGCTTTAGAAACTACAGAAAAAAAATTTATGCAGTTCCGCGACTTGGAATTTTTTCCTGAAAGAATCTGGAAGAAAAAACACAAGGTTTTAACTGCCGCCATTGCCTTTTTACTTACTCTATCAGGCGTAATTGTCTGGCAAGGAGAAAAATTGCTTTTTGAAAAAAAACAAAAACTGCTGAAAAATGGTGCTTTGCTCTTTTCTCCGCCGCCCAAAACCCTTGAGGAACTAAATCATAATTTATTTGAATTAAGACATCAAAAAGCCAATCCTTTCAGCAAAAAACCTCTCAAGGCCAGCTATGTTTTACATTGGCTCTCTTCTCATCCGCTGATTCCCCAAAACCAGGTAGAAATTACTAGTTTTCAATACGAACTTGTATCTTTGCCTAAAATAGGAAATTTACAAGCCCCTTATCTGGCCAAAATAGAAGTGGTTTTTAAAATTCAAAATCCCATTTTAGCCAGGAAAATCCATACGGCCTTGCAACAGGATCCTAAAATTTTATCTAAGCCGGAAATGGTTTGGGAAGGTTCGGAAGAGTTTTATAAAGCTATTTTTCACATTAACTGCAATTCTTAGAAAAAAGAAAAAAAACAAATTATAAAAATGGCCCTGTTGGCTTTACATTGCTGGCTTTACAGGTCTGTTCTTGGCTTTACAGGTTTTTCCAAACTGTATACAGTATGTAGTTGTGCCTATCCTACATATAGTAGTTTAGATTTACTTGAAAAATTCTAAAAAAAAGATTAACATATTTGTCTAAAAATTACTTTTTTCTTGGCTTTACAAGCCTGTTTTACAGCCTTTTATCAGGGTTTAGGGTCAAAAACAGGCAAAAAAGACAGTTTTTACTGGCTTTACAAGGGTGTTTTTGGCTTTACAAAAAAAAAGCCTCAAGACAACATTATATGCTAATCAGGTTTCAACATATTGTATGTGCAAAACTTAAAAAGAGGAATTTTACAAACTTAAAAAATATGCCTAAAAAAATGGCCTCTTGGCTTTACATGAACCAGCTTTACAGGCTATTTTGCTGGCTTTACAACTTTGACAAGAAAACATGCTTTTAAAATACCGCTATCTTATTCTTGCATTTTTTGTTTTACTGCCTCTGCTATTAATAGCCTTATATTTCCATAAAATCAACTTGGTTTATAATTTAGGCAAAACTTTAAAAAATATGCAGCAGCTGGGCCAAAAACGCAGTCTGGAAAAAGAAAAATGGAAAAGACAGCTTGCCAGGTACCGTCAAGCAGACCCCTTTTTCCTACAAAATACTTTGGAAAAAATTAAACTTTTGAAAAACGAAAAAAATCAAATGCAAAAATTAAATGCCATATCTGCATTTAAAAATAATCCCGACTTTCAAAAAAGATTAAAAAAAATAAATCGCCCCTTGAAATTCAAGCAAAAAAATCTCAAAAAAGATTTTAAGAATAAAATTATTGAAAGTGAAGAAATCAGCTATCCTGTTGAAGCAGCAAGCTCTGATATTATGCAGCTTTTAAGTTTAATTGAAGAAGAATATATAAGTTCTTATCAACCAAGTTCTAATTCTCCGCAGCTTATAGTCAAGAAAATAAGCCTTAGCAAAACCCCATACAATACTTTTTTAACCAATTTAAATTTGTTGAAAAGAGAGTTTTTAAATGAATAAACGTTTTTTATATTTTTATCTGTTTTTAATTTTTTCGCTATTTAACAGCTGCGGTCCCAAACCTTCGGAAGAGCTGGTCTGTTTACAGATAATAGACAGAACAGATATGACAAAAACCATTTCTCAGCAAGACCGTTTAAAAACTTTTCAAAAAACAGACTTTGCAAAACCGCAGCCCTACAAACAGGTAGTCCGGGTTTATCAGCCCCATAACCGGGCTGTTAAAAAATCCAAGATTACTTCTTATTATAAAAATGGCAATCTTTGGCAATATTTAGAAGCTATAGATTCCAATGCCTGCGGTCAATATTTAGAATATTATCCTAACGGACAATTAGCTATGCAAGCAAAGGTCATTGGAGGCCCTGCTTCGCTTGCTTTAGAAGATAAAAAACAGTGGCTTTTTGATCAGCAAAGCCTAGCTTTTGATGAAGAAGGGAATATTTTAGGCAGTTTTTTTTATGAACAAGGGCTGCTGGAAAAAGAAGGTGCTTATTATTATTCTTCCGGCAAAAAGAAAAAAATAGTTCCTTATTTGCATAATGAGATTCACGGCCAGCTAATCACTTTTTTTGAAAATGGAAATTTCAAAGAAAAAGCAAATTATCAGCACAACCAAAAAAATGGATCAGCCTTTGGTTATTTTAAAAATGGCAAACTGGCTTTTAAAGAACACTATCAAAACAATCTGCTCTTAGAAGGAGTTTATTTTAACCCAAAACAAGAACTTGTCAGTTTCATACAAGATCAAACCGGCTTTAAAACTCTTTTCCATGAAAACGGAGAAAAAACCCAAATCGAATATCAGGAAGGACAAGCCTATGGCGTTGTAAAACGTTTTAATTCCCAAGGATCTTTAATTCATTTATACCACCAAAAAAACGGCAAAAAAGAAGGTGAAGAAATAGAATATTTTCCTAACGGAGTTGCTAAAATCAGCCTACAATGGTCTGACGACAAAATACAAGGAGAGGTTAAAACGTGGTATGAAAATGGGCAATTAGCTTCTTCTTCGGAATTAAATCATAACAAAAAAAATGGCCTTAGCACTTCTTTCTATGAAGACGGCTCTTTAATGTTGGTAGAAGAATATGACAATGACCTTTTAAAAAAGGGTAAATATTATAAAAAGGGAGAAAAAAAAGAAACCTCTTCTATTCAGGAAGGAGAGGGTCTTGCTACTTTATTTGACAAACACGGTAATTTTTTAAAAAAAGTCATCTATTCCAAAGGCAGGCCCGATTTTCATGAATAAAACAGTTTTGAGGAAAAAATTTAAAAATATTAAAATCTCGGAAAAAAGAAAGCAGGAAGCTGCTCAAAAAGCTCTTAATACGCTTTTGCCGCTTTGTAAAAAATATCCCAAAATTCTATCTTTTGCCGCTTTAAATTATGAGATAGATCTTTGGCCTTTAAACCAGATTTTATGCGCCCAGGAAAAACTGGTTTTACCTAAAATTTACGAAAATAATCTTAAACCCTGTCTGGTTAAAGATTTAAGCCAATTAAAAAAACATCTCAAATTTAAAATCATGGAGCCTAAAGAACCTGTTTGCGATTTAAAACTCCCGGAAATTAAACTCATTTTAGTTCCCGCCCTGGCTTTTGATAAAAGAGGACATAGACTCGGCCATGGAAAAGGCTATTATGATCGCTTTTTAAAAGAGCTTTCTCATGCCTATACTATTGGAATAGGTTTAAAAGAAAATTTCTCTCAAGATTTTCTACCTATTGAAAAGCACGACGTCCCTTTAAAAGCTGTTTTATTTTTTTAACTCTTATGCATACCAAAAAGCTAAAAACATTAATTATTAGATTGTTGTTTTTCAACATTTTCCCCCTTCTCTTGAGAAGGACAGGGCGGACATTTTAATTCTTTTTTCAAGCTTTTTTCTTGTTCTTCCAGTCCTTTTTCAATATTTTCTCTTTGTTCTCTAAGTTCTTCTTCAGTCGTGCAGCGAAAATTGCCAAATCCGCTATGAGCCGAAACGGTAGCTCCTGAAGAGATTGCCGTACAAACAGAATAAGTTCCCTTATTAGGGCAAAGCCAGGTGACTGTAAAAGGCGTCAGTGAATAAGTGGTGACTTGCGGCACTTTTGCCTTACTATTATATAGTTCAGTGTTCCAGCGGATCTTTTTTCCTTTTTCTAACACTACTGTATCCAATTTAGTACCATCTGCTGCTTCTATTAAAGCCGTCAACTGCCATTTAGAATCATTGATTAAAAATAAAGAAGCGCTGAAAAGCGAAAGGCAACATAATTGCAAACAGATAAAAGTTAAAATTTTTAAATTTTTAGACATATCCTTATTCCATCTTTTTTTTTATATGCCTGAAAACAAAGAATATTTCATCAAAAAAATAACAGCATGGATACCGCTGTCTTTAGACATGAGGAGGAAATTCCGCTCCTCCATTTAAGTTAAAAAACTCAGAGTTTTCCGATAGCTAAAATAAAACCGCCATGGCACCTAAAAACCAGCAAATTCCTTGTCGCCAATATTGAAAAGACTTTTTAAGGTAGCAGCACCGCTCCTATCTTTTAGAACTTTTAACCACTAACGACAAGGCAAGGGACTCGCAATTTTCGCAAGACTTAAGGCGCATCCTAAAATATCATGGCCTTTCTAACGTAGTTCTTTTACAGACTTAGGCTAATCAAAAAAGACGAATTGAAAAATATCTTTAAAAATCTTATTTTATTAAATTAGTTAAAATAAAATAACGGGAGAAAAAACCGTGGCTAAATTTTTTAAATCTATTTTTGCTGTTTGCCTTTGTCTTACCTCTTTTGTTTTTTCGCAAACAGAATCTGATTCCACACTTTCCAATCAAGAGACTTCCTATATTAAACAAGGGCATGGAATTGAAGAAAGTCAAATGGTAGGCATTTATAATACTCCGGCCAGATATAATGTCAAAGAAGCCTTCGATGTAGAAGTAACCGGTTCTTTTATCCTATGGCAGGCTTTAGAAGAAGGTTTGAATATTGGCAGCTACGCAGATGCTGGCAACCGGACTCATCTGGTTAAATTTGAACCTGACTATACTCCCGGATTCAAACTGGGAGCAACTTATAATTCAGATTTTGATGATTGGAAAATTGCTTTCCAGTATACACGTTTGTATGCCGATGATGAAGCCTCTTTTAATTCTACAGAAGTTTTAGCCACTCCTTTATGGATTTACAATGATTCAACTGCCGACAACGAAAAAATTTCAGCCAACCGGTATTTACATTTAAATTATTTGGATCTATGGGCATCCAGGCCTTTTTATTCGGGCATGCAGCTGACATTAAATGCAGGATTCGGCCTTAGATCAGCTTTGAATAGCCAAGAGATTGAAATCAGACACTACATTATAGATGATAATATAGTAACAGTGAAAACAGAAGACGACAACTGGTTGATTGGGCCCAAGATCAATTGCCATCTTAATTTTTTACTTCCTTATGGATTAAAGGTTTATGCAGAAAGCCTGGCTTCTTTATTCTATCAAAAGCATGATGTAACCTATAATATAGCAGACCGCGATAACCCGGCCAATAACAGTTCTTTTAAAAATAGTCCTTCTTTTTTAATTCCCAACATGCAAATTGGAGGGGGTCTGGGTTGGAGCTCTTATTTCAATAATCGCAGTTGGCATTTAGAGCTGCTGCTAGGCTATGAAATGCAGCGTTTTTGGGAGCAAAATGTTTTAAGAAGCATAGATGATTTAGTCAGATTAAATACTAATGGAAAACATGGGGATTTAACCCTTCATGGCTTAAGTTTTAAGCTGGCCGTTGTTTTCTAAAAAAACTGGCATCTATTCTTTTATTTCTTATTTTTAAGAATTTTCCTGAAAATATTTCTTCAAATAAAAAATATTTTTTATTTTTTTTAACTAAACAAAAAAGGGCTGGTTTTTATTTTTCAACAATTTATTCTTTTGTTAAATACAAAACATAACCATTTAAATAAAAGCTTCTTAAACAAACAAACAATTTTATTAACTTAAAAAGACCAACTTCTTAAAAAAAGCCTAAAAAAGAACTTAAAAGTCTCATTTTAAAAAAGTTTTCCCTCTTTTTTAAAAAAAATAGTTGCCATAGTAAATTTTTTTTGTTATCCAAAAGAAAAAAACCTTATAAAAGGTATAAGCTATCAACACAGTATGAGGAAAAAAATGAAAACAAAATTTTTTATTTTATCAACCTTATTAGCTGCTTTAGCTCTGAGTACCAGCTTTTCTGCAGGTACCGTCAAGGGCAATAATGGAAGACAGCAGCTAAGAAAGGAAAAAAACCAAAAACAGGAAGGTTATAGTCCGGGTTATGGTATAGAGCCATATCAGCTGATGAAAGGCTATAATGCTCCTGGTAGAATTGATGTTGCTGACGGCTGGGGATTCTTTGTCGGCGGCAATGCGTTATATTTACATCCCCTGCAAGAAGGCATGCAGCTGGCTGAAAGAGTAGAGCTTATGAATTCTCATTATAGAACTATTGGTCTTGTAACCAATGAGTTTGATTGGGAATTCGGCTTTAAACTCCGTGCCGGATGGGATATTGAAAGAGATAAATGGTCTTTATATTCAGAATATTTCCATTTTAAAGATTCATCCAGCAAAAAAGCCGATGCTGACCCTGCTAATAACAAATACTTATCTTTAAGTACTTTGTGCAGTTCTTCCATTAATGATATTAACCTTTATTATGGTTTAAATATCAAAAGCAAATGGAAACTTGACATGGACTTTGTAGATTTAAACTTAACTCGCCACTTTTATAATGGTGAGAAGTTAATCTTAAAGCCTATCATAGGTTTAAGAGCTGCTTGGCTAAAGCAAAAACTATCCGGTAATTGGAGATATTACCATGCTAATACTTCTTCTAATCTTCTTCCAATATCAGTTAAGTCTAACGCTTTCGGCATTGGCCCTAAGTTTAGCTTAAATAGCAAATGGAACTGGGGATGCGGATTTAGCATGCTTAGCGATTTAACCGCTATGGTTCTGCATACGCACTATAAATTAGATAAGCATAACAAAACGTATCAAGCAGACGTATTAAACGGATCCAGCACATATGATATCAGAGATAAGGCAGATTATTTAAGACCTGCTTTAGAAACTGAAATCGGTTTCAGCTGGGGCAAGTATTTCTCTGATCGTGACTGGCATGTTGATTTAGCTCTAAGCTATGTATTCAACGTGTATTGGAATCAAAACATGCTAGCAGGATATTTTAACATGCTGAGAAACACTTCAGCACCTGATTTATACCTGCACGGTGGAAACTTTAAAGTAACTTTTAGTTTCTAACTTAAGCAATTGATCTTTTCTTAAGCCGGAAGGAAAAAATTTTCTTCCGGCTTTTTTTATCTCGAAAAATTTGCATCTTATTTTTTTCTTTTTGCTTGATAATTTTCCTTTTCCCTTCTATTTTTTATTTTTAAATATGTATCAAATATTTTAGTATTGGCCAAAGATATACAAAAAAAACGGAGAACAAAATGTTCAAACCAAAAATAAAAACAGTTTTTCTTTTACCTCTTATTTTTTGCCTTCCTCTTTTTGCTCTTGATGAAGAAGTCTTTAATCAGGGCTATGAAATTGAACCGAATCAAATTTTAAACAGCTACAATTCTCCTGCCAGATATGATGTAAAAGAAAACTGGGACTTTTATTTTACAGGGGCTTGTATTGTATGGCAGGCAATAGAACAGGGTTTGGATCTGGCATATACTACTCCCTCTGATCCGGCTGGAAATCCCGCTAAAATTGTGCATATGGACTTTGATTACAAACCTGGTTTCAAGCTAATCCTTGGTTCTAATTTAGGCATAGACAATTGGATTGCTCAACTAGATTATACATTTTTACACCGCTCTCAGCATTCGGAACGATCCAAGGTTGATACTGATCCATTTAATTTTTATACTCTGCATGATATGGCCTCAGTTGGAGATTTAGTCAATCCAGACAAACTGTCCAGCGGCTGGAAATTGAATCTAGATATGCTGGATTTGATTATATCCCGTCCTTTTTACTATGGAACCCAATTAATTTTCTCTCCTTTCTTTGGATTAAAAGCCGCCTGGATAAAACAAAATTCAGATAATGATATTTATACTTCTTCCGGATCAAAATATGCCATTAACGAAGAAGAATCTGCCTGGCTGATTGGTCCGCGCATTGGTTTAAATAGCAATTGGATGCTGGATGAGGGATTTAGATTTTTCGTTAATCTGGCAGCTGCTTTATTTTATCAGGATTTTCAAGTCAGCGCCAAAGAATATTTAGACCCTTTGTCTACCTATCTGATTAATTTGTCCAAATATAATAAAGGATATATTAATTCCGATTGGGAAATAGGAGTTGGTTTTGCTTGGGGTTCTTACTTATGGCAGGACCGTTTGCACTTAGACATTTCAGCCGGCTATGATTTTTTAGTTTTTTTCAATCAAAACATGATGAAATCGTTAGAAGAAGAAATTACTAACTTATCAGCTCCTTCTGCCGGAGATCTTATGCTGCATGGATTCACTTTTTCTTTTAGACTGGATTTTTAATTTAGTGTCAATCACCCCTCCCTAAAGGGAGAGGCTTGAGCCGTGAGGCACAAGGGAAAAGGCCGGTGGGCCTTAAACTGGTTGATTAGAGGGCTTAAAGGAAACTTTAAGCAGCAGTTAGTTGGAAGAGATACATACACACCTACGGATGCTCCACAAGTCCGTAGCAACTGTGATCTGTCATTAAACAGAGAGGAAACTCTCAGTGTGGCAGGTTCAAAAACTCCTTCTAACAATCTCGATGTGGATTACTCTAGCGGGCGGAGGCCTTAACGGCATTAAAGCCCGCATTTTTTAACTCGCACCTTGTATCCCAGCCCTAAAGGACTGGGTTTTACGGTGCGTAAATGATAAAAAACCGTTCTTTGAAGTCTAAAGACAAGCAGAATAATTTTTGTTTGTCTTTTTTTTTATATTTAGATTTTCTCTATTGTTTTTTTCTTCTTTTTTTTCTAAAAAACATTTTTTTTAACAAGGTAGTTGAAAAAATTCTTGTAAACGGTTATGTTTGATGTTAATTGAAAAATTAAAGTCAAAATGGAGAATTAAAACACATGCGTTTGTTTAAGTTTTTTTCCTTAGTTGCTGTTGGCGTTTTAGCAGTAACATATTTAAAAGCAGATGAAGCTCCTGAACCAGAAATTGTTCCTTCAAATGCTTTACAAGAAGAAGAAATTGGTCTTAATAATGAGCCAATTACTTATCACAGTGCCGCCGACGAGCGTGCTGATACCAATACAGAAGAAATGCCTCCCTATGACCAGGGATACAGCATTGAAGAAGACCAGATGATGAGCGCTTATAACGCTCCTGCTAGAATTGATGTTACCGGCTCTTGGGATGTTAGCATCAGAGCAAGTTACATTTATTGGCTGGCTAAATTAAAAGGTATGGAATATGCAATTACTAGACCAGCAGATTTCAATACTACTAATGAGGCCATTGACTATACTTATAAGTTACATGATGTAGATCAGAACTATAAATCTGGTTTTAAAATTGCCCTAGCTACTAATTTAGCCCATGACAACTGGACTGCTTTAGTCAAGTATGTGCGTTTACATGGCGACAACCATTCATCTACAGTTCAAAGCACTGGAGATTATACAACTTATCCAGAGCGTTTAATTTCTTTATGGATGGATTCCCATTTAGAGCACAATACTTTAGATACAGCTAGCAGCCAAGGACAATTTACTAAATTGACCGGCAAGCTAAAAAGCAAATATGACATGTTGAACATGGAATTTGCTCGTCCTTTTTATGAAGGTACTTGTTTAACTTTCCGTCCCCATATGGGTTTAACTGGCGGCTGGATTAAGCAAAGCTTTACAACAGTTGGTACTATTTTAACTGATACTTTTACTTTACAAGCTAAGTCTCATAGCAATTCTTGGTTAATCGGCCCACGTTTCGGGGTTGATGGCAACTGGATTTTAGACTATGGCTTTGCAATTGAAGGTGATATTGCTGGAACTTTAGCTTATCAAAGCATCAAAGTTAACTATAAGCAGCGTTCTGATAGTTTTACTACTCACTATTCACGACTGTTTAACTACAAGAAATTCACTCAAATCACTCCTGTTTTAGAAGGTAACATAGGTATGAACTGGGGAACTTACTTTGCTGACAACGGCTGGCATTTCTCTTTACATACTCTGTATGAGTTCTTGTACTACTTTGACCAAAACTACATGAGAAAAGTTTCTGGCCAAATTTTGGACAGCACAGTGCTTTCTAGTGTAGGAACTGCTGGTACAGTCAACTCAAGATCTAATTCCAAGCCTGAGGACTTACTCATCCATGGATTAACAATTACTGCAAGACTTGATTTCTAACAGTCTTGAACTTGAATTTTTTTGAAAAAGGCCAAGTCTAAATAACTTGGCCTTTTTCTTTTTCTGCGTTTATTACTTTTCTTTTTTTTCAATTTGATAAACACAACTTTCCCTAATAGTTTTCAGCTTTCATTTTTTTCAAAACGACCAAATTTTAAGAGCCATTTTTCCCAAACTTCTTTTAATTTTAAAAAAAATAAAAATAAAATTAGAAGTTCTGTTGAAAAAATTAGGGCAAATGTTTATGGTTGATATTAATAATTAAAATTTAAGTTAAAAATGGAGAATCAAAACACATGCGTCTTTTAAAGTTTTTTTCTTTGATAGCTGTTTTTGCAATAACAGCATCTTACGTTAGTGCAGATGAAGTTTCGGAAGATATTTTTTCCAATTCTGTACAACAAGAAGAAATCGGTTTAAACGAAGAGCCAATTTCTTATAATAACAGTACAGAAGAATGTACTGATACTGAAAAACTACCGCCTTACGATCAAGGCTATAGCATCGAAGAAGATCAGATGATGAGTGCTTATAACGCTCCTGCTAGAATTGATGTTACGAACAGCTGGGATGCTTTTATAAAAGGAAGCTTTATTTATTGGCTGCCTAAATTAAAGGGTATGGAATATGCAATTACCAGACCGGCTGATTATAATACCAATGTCAATGCTGTATCTCCTCCGGTAAATCGTGTATACAAACTACACAATGTAAGCCAAAGCGATTATAAGCCTGGCTTTAAATTAGCTTTGGGCACCAATTTAGCCCATGACAATTGGACAATGATGATTGAGTATGTCCGTTTAACCGGAACTAACAGTTCTTCTGTTTCTTTAAGCACATATTCTTGGCTCAATTTTCCAGAGCGTCTAGTTTCTTTATGGATAGATTCCAGTTTAGAACACAACACTCCGACAGATGCAACTTCTGGTCCTTTCATGCATTTAACCGGCAAGTTAGAAACTAAATACAACATGTTTAATTTAGAATTTGCCCGTCCTTTATATGAAAGCACCTGTTTAACCATGCGTCCTTTCTTTGGTTTAACTAGTGGCTGGATTGATTTTGATTTTACCACTGTTGGAAAAATTCAAGATTCTCTTCTACTCATCAAGGGCATTGCTCACAGCAATTCTTGGCTGCTGGGTCCTCGTACCGGATTAGACGGCCAATGGATATTGGGAGCCGGTTTTGATTTGGAAGCAGACGTAGCCGGTGCTTTAGCTTATCAAAGTATTACAGTTGATTATAAGCAAAGCTCTGCTGAATTTTCTGATCATTATAGCCGTTTAGGCAATAAAGACTACAGCCAGATAACCCCTGTTTTAGAGGGTAATCTAGGTCTTGGATGGGGAACTTACTTTGCTGATAATAGCTGGCATTTCTCTGTAAAAGCTCTCTATGAATTTATTTATTATTTTGAGCAGAATTATATGAGAAAAGTTTCCAGTCAAATTTTAAACAGCACGGTACTTTCTGCTAGAGGAACTTCAGGAGTGGTTAATTCCAGATCTAATTCTGATCTTGAAGATTTCTTCATGCATGGTTTGACCATCACTGCAAGGCTTGATTTTTAAGTAACAAGACTTGAAATTAGAGTTTTAAAAAGACCGAGTTTATTAACTCGGTCTTTTTTTTTGTTTTTAAATTTCATACCATTATAATTTTCTGATTCTGTTTGATTTTTTAAGTTTTTAATTTTAATTTTTAAAAATTATTTTTTTTCTTATTTGATGGATATAAAAAAAAATAGCAATGAATAAAATCAGAAGATTGAAAAAATTTATGCAAAGGTTTATTTTTAAAGCTAGCTTATTAAAACCCTAAAAAATCTAGACAGGATTAATCTGTTATGAACATTTTAAAAGTTTCTTCTTGGTTATTTTTCATCTCTTTATTTTCATTTTTAAATTTAAAAGCAAACGAATCTTTTGAGCCAACAAGTTTAACAAACACACAGCAAGAAGAAACCTCTTCTGGAAAACATTTATCTTTTTACCATCGAAAAGAAAAGCCTCCAGAAGACCAGGGTCTTTCCGAGATACAATCCACTCCCGCTTATGACCAAGGATATGGCCTATCAGAAGAAGCTGTTCTGCTGACTTATAATTTCCCATCTCGAATAGACGTTAAAGATCCCTGGGATGTTTTTATAGACGCTTCCTATATTTACTGGCAGATGAAAGAACGGGGCTTGGAATATGGTTTAATCGTACCTGCCGATGTGGCCAATGAAAATTATACTCTTTCAGAACTCGGCTTTGATTTTCAATCGGGATTTAAAGTTACTTTAGGCACTAATTTTGAGCATGACAACTGGACTGCCGTTATTAAATATATTAGATTGCATGGCAGAGTTCATAATAACTTTACAGCTCCGAATAATGGATATATTACACCTCTTTTCATCCACAATTCGACGATTACCAATGAAGCGTCGCATTTAAAAGCCAAATGGGGGCTGAGCTATGATGTGTTGAATTTAGAATTCGCCCGTCCGTCATACACAGGAACCCGTCTGCTTTTGCGTCCATATGTAGGCATGACCGGCGGCTGGATCGACCAGACGTTTTTAACTATTGGCACTTATTTGACCAGCACGTTTACCATTTACAGTAAAACTTACAGCAATTCCTGGCTGATTGGCCCTAGGGTGGGTCTGGATACCAACTGGTTGGTGGGATACGGCTTTGATTTAAAAGCGAATTTAGCAGGATCTTTGCCATATCAAAAAATCAAGTCTTGTTTCAAACAGCAAGATGAAAATTACAGTTATTCTCTGCAATATCGCATGCGGGAAAAAATAGGTCAGATAACTCCGATTATTGAAGCTGCCGTAGGCTTTGGCTGGGGCTCTTATTTTGACGAGCATAAATGGCATTTTGGATTTCAGGCGCTTTATGAGTTTTCATATTATTTTGATCAAAACCAAATGCGGGAAGTTACAGATCTTCAGCTGAGGAATACAGAAACCAAGCCTGGAGATTTAATGCTGCAGGGCTTGAGTGTTTCCTTAAGGCTGGATTTTTAAATCATTTTTTAGCAAAAATAAAAACCTGTTCTGATCAGAATTAAAAAGGCTGTGATTTTTTCTTTTCTTTTGTAAAAAGCTTATCCCTTTTAAACTGAAAAGAAAAACATCTTAAAAGGAATTTTTAAACATGAAAGAAACAGAACAAAAAAAGAAAGCTCTAGAACTTGCCATTTCCCATATCCAAAAACAATTTGGAGAGGGTGCTATAATGGCCATGGGACAGCATCCTTCTTCGAAAGAAAATCTAAACATTATTAAAACCGGAGCTATTACTCTAGACATTGCTTTAGGGGTTGGTGGGGTTCCTAGAGGAAGGGTCGTAGAAATTTACGGACCTGAATCTTCGGGCAAATCAACATTAGCCGTTCACATAGTAGCCAATGCCCAAAAAAATGGCGGGACAGCTGCTTATATTGATGCTGAACATGCTTTAGACCCCAACTATGCTGCTAAAATTGGGGTTAACCTAGACAATTTAATGATTTCCCAGCCTGATTCTGGTGAAGAAGCCTTAAATATTGCTGAAACTCTAGCCCGTTCCAATGCTATTGATGTAATTGTTATAGATTCAGTAGCGGCTCTGGTTCCGAAAGCGGAGATTGAGGGAGAAATTGGCGATTCTTTTATGGGTTTGCAAGCCAGAATGATGTCTCAGGCGCTAAGAAAGCTGACCTCTACGCTTTCTAAAAGCAAGACTTGTGCTATTTTTATTAACCAAATCCGAGAAAAAATCGGAGTTATGTTTGGCAATCCGGAAACGACAACTGGGGGCAGGGCTTTAAAATTTTATTCTTCAATCCGCATGGACATTAGAAGAATTGCTTCGATTAAGGGTTCTAACAATGAAGATCTGGGTTCTAGAATTAAAGTTAAGGTTGTGAAAAACAAATTAGCGCCTCCTTTTAAAATTGCTGAATTTGACATTATGTTTGCTGAGGGCATCTCTTATGTGGGATCGCTTTTGGATTTAGGTGTAAATTTAGACATCATAGAAAAAAAAGGATCGTGGTTTGCCTATAACGAGCAGAAACTGGGTCAGGGCAAAGAGGCGGCCAAACTGGAACTGAAAAAAAACCAGAAACTGATGGAAAAAATTGAAAAAGAGATTTTTTCCAAGAGCGAGCTTCAGGGGCTGAAACAGGTAGGCAAAGATGTTGCGACAGCAGGGAGCGGCAAAAGCTAAGCAAAGTCTTTAATTTTACAAGCAAGCGCATTTAAAGCTGGGGTTAAAAGTCCCAGCTTTTTTATTTCCAAAAATTTATTAATTTCCCATTTTAATCTAGTCTTGGTTTTTTCTTTTCCTAAAATCAAAGCTGCATTTAAGCCATCGTTGGCTTTTCTTTCCTTAAGCTTATGCTGACTATATGTATATTTTTTTTCAGAAGCGGTTTTATTTTTCTTATCCTGTTTTAAATCATGGAGATCATCTGCCAGCTGAAAAGCCATACCCAAGTGACTGCCGCATGTTTTAACTACTTTTAAAAACTTCAAATCACCGCCGCCGAATAAAAAACCGAGGCCGAAAGACAGCTCAAAAAGCATAGCTGTTTTTTTTTCGATAATTTTCAAAACGGTTGTTTCTTTTAAACTGGGGGGATAAAGATCTAAAAACTGACCGCCCACGGCGCCATTGATTCCGGCTATTTCCGATACTTGTTTTAAAGCTTGGGAGCATAAAAAATGAGCTTGATTTTCGCTTATTATTTTTTTTTGCGACAGCAATTTAGCATTTTCGAACAGCATGCTATATCCGGCAGAGATTAAAGCATAGCTGGCTAAAATAGCCGTGCTTTCTCCAAATTTTTTATGTAAAGAGGGTTTGTTTCTTCTTTTAGCATCGTTGTCCATACAGGGCAGATCATCGGCTATTAAAGAAGCTGTATGGAAAAATTCAACCGCCAAAGCGCTTGGCATAACGGGAGCTTTTTTGTTAACTGATTCGGCTATTAACAAAACAATTAAAGGACGCAGTCTTTTTCCGCCTGACAAAAGCGCATATGAAACCGCTTTTTGCAATTGATTTTTTTCTTTAAAAGAACGGATGTATTTTTGGATTTCTTTTGCGAAAAGTTCTTTTGCGAAAAGTTCTTTTGCGAAAAGTTCTTTTGCGAAAAGTTCTTTTGTGAAAAGTTCTTTTGTGAAAAGTTCTTTTGTGAAAAGTTCTTTTGTGAAAAGTTCTTTTGTGAAAGTGTTTTTTAATTTTGGCATTTTAGCTTTAACAATTTTTCCGGCCTGTTTTTTGCTGAAAACAGCTTCTGTTTATTTTTTCTAATTATAATTTTAAAGCCCGCAGACGGCTTAACAACAGCGCAAGAGGGTATGTATCCCCCGACACTCAAACTAGGGTAAATAAAGGCTGCTTTGGCCGCAAAAGTCCCTGGGTTTAAAACGCTATTACAACCGACTTGCACATGATCTCCTAAAATAGCTCCTAATTTTGTTAAACCGGTTTGAATTTTCCGATTTTCAATGTGTACAGTAATCGGCGTTTTATCCAGTTTCAAATTAGCGCATTTCACACCCGCTCCCAAATTAACCCTTTTCCCCAAAATAGAATCTCCGACATAGGCAAAATGAGCGGCCGATGCCTGCTTTAAAAAAACAGCATTTTTAACTTCTGTTGCATGGCCCACAACACATCCTCTGGACAAAAACACCGGTCCTCTTAAAAAAGCTCCGTGGCGAATTGCGCAATCTTGACTAATATAACATGGCCCCTGAATCAAACATCCGCTGTCTATCTGTACATTTTTATCTATAAAAATAGTTTCTGGATTAATTAAAAAAGTCCCATCGGGAATTTTAGAATTAATTTGGCCAAGAGGCAGGGTTTTTAAAAATTCGGGTAAATTGATTAAGGCTGAAAAAAGTTTTTTTTCTGCATTTTTTTCTGCAAAAAGTGTTTGTTGTAAAAAATCTTCTAGTTCGAAAAAGTTTTTTAATAGATCCTGCATAAATAAAAACCTTTACGTTTAAGATTTTTTAATTGTAAGGCCTGTTGTTTTTTGGAAAGCTGCTTTTTCAAAAACAAGTATAACTTACCAAAACTTAAGTTATACAAAAATAAAAAAGAAACTTATTAAAGATATTCTTCTTCTTTCTAAGCTGTGGATTTGTTCAAAATTAAGCGAAGCTTCATAGCTAAAAAAAATGTTGATAACTTGTTTGTAAAATGAAGACAAGTCTAAGTTATAAACATTTTCAGACTTTTGAACCAAGTTTTGAAAGGTTTGTTGACGAAGTTTTGAACAAATATTTTTAAGCTATTTTTTGAAAAAAAAAATATAAACTGCTTTGTATGCAGAGTTGTTTGGGACGAAGAATTAACAAGCCTCTGACAAAGGCTTTAATTATGAGAATATATATTAAAGACTAATTTTTGTTTTAAAAAAAATCTGGGTGAGAGGATTCGAACCTCCGACCCCTTGCACCCCATGCAAGTACGCTAGCCAAGCTGCGCTACACCCAGATTAGTTGGCATATCTTCAAATTGAAACTCTGCTTTTTTAATTTCTCTAAGTGCGATTTTAGCAGAATTTTCAATAATTTTTTCCAGGGTATCTCCAGGATGCATTTCCAAAGCAGCGATATCGACAGAAATATTGGCTGTTAAAATGATGCCGGCGCGTATGCATTTAACTGAAAAGTTAGCATAAATTGAATCTTTTTTACGGCTAATGTTTTTAAAACGAATTAAATTGTTTTCAGCTAGGTTTTCCATTTTTTCTCCTGTATTTGAAGAAGAAATATTAAAAGATGAAAAGGTTTGGCGTCAATTTTTATTTGGTTCTAGACTTTTAATATTTTGTGATATTTTTTGACTTTTTGCTATAATTTTAATTTTTATAAAAAATGAACAACCCTTATTGCCGGGCTCGGAACGGGCCACAAGAGCAAGCGTAAGCTTACGTCAGGAATTTTCTGTCTTTGGGCATGGGGAGGTTCAAAGGGGCTGGTCTGTGAAAAATAGAATCTTGATTCACCCAAGCTGGATGAAAGTGTTAAAACGTGAGTTTTCAGCTCCTTATATGCTTGATTTGAAAAAATTTATTTTGCAGGAAAAAAAAGAAAAACAAACCATCTATCCTCCGGAGCCTTTGATTTTTAATGCTCTTTATCAGACTCCTTTTGACGAGGTGAAGGTGGTGATTATCGGCCAGGATCCGTATCATGGGGCAGGTCAGTCTCATGGTCTTTGCTTTAGCGTGCCCCGAAACATAACCCTCCCACCTTCTTTAAGAAATGTTTTTAAAGAGCTAAGAGCTGATATCGGCATCAAAACACCTTCAACTGGGGATTTAACTTTTTGGGCGAAACAAGGGGTTTTGCTTTTAAATGCCACTTTAACCGTAAGAGCCAAAACCCCGCTTTCTCATTATGGTAAAGGTTGGGAACTTTTTACTGATAAGATTGTGGAAAACATAGCCCGAAAAAAAGACCCGGTTGTTTTTCTTTTATGGGGAAAATCAGCTAAAGAGAAAGTGCTCAGGGTTTTTGCTGGAATTTCTGAACATCCCCATCTGGTGTTGCAGGCGGCCCATCCTTCGTTTTATTCTGCGGCCAATTTTTTTGGCTGCAAACATTTTTCCAAGACAAATCAATTTTTGATTAAAAATGGAAAAAAACCTATTGACTGGCAAATCCTTTAGAGGGTAAAAAAGTTTTAAACTTTTCAAGGAGCGGATTGGGTTTGCGTGGGTATAAAAGAAAGCTGTCTTTGTCGGCCATTCATTTAACTTATTTTCTTGATTATTTAGGGTGGTCTATTGTTTTTCCTTTATTTGCTCCTTTATTTTTGGAAGAAAAAACTTTTAGTTTTTTGAATCATTTGAGCATTGACAGTAAAACTGTTTTTTTTGGCTTTTTTTTAGCTATTTATCCTTTAATGCAGTTTTTGGCCTCGCCGATTATTGGGGATTTTGCCGATCTTGTCGGCAGAAAAAAAGCGCTTTTGATTACTATCGGGTTTACTTTTGCAGGTTATGCTTTAACGGCTTTTAGCATAACTGCAGGATGGCTGACCATGTTATTTTTGGGTAGGTTTATAACTGGCCTTTTTTCAGGCAACGTCTCGATTTGTATGGCCAGCATTGCGGATTTAACTTTGGAAGAGGTGAACAAGGCCAAACGTTTTGGATATTTGTCTTTATTGGGAGGGCTGGCTTTTATTGGCGGTACTTTTTTAGGAGGAAAATTAACTGATTCAACTTTGTGGTCTTGGCTTGATCTGGCCTCTCCTCTTTGGTTGGCGACAGTATTATCCTTGATAAATTTTGTGTTTGTGTTTTTCTTCTTTTTTGAGACTTCCCCTTTAAAACAAAAAGTCAAATTCAGGATTTTTGAAAGTATTGAAAACATAGTTAAAGCTTTGGAAACCAAAAAAGCTAAAATGCTGTTTTTAATTTACTTTTTTTTCCTGTTTGCCTGGACTTTGGTTTTTCAGCTGTCTCCTGTTCTGGTTATTAAAAGATTTGATTTCAGCCGTTCTCATATTGGAGATTTAGCGGCTTTTATGGGGCTTATGTGGGCTTTTGGATCTGGTTATTTGAACCGTATTCTAATGAAAAAATTCGATTCTGTAAAAATTCTAGAAGTGGCTCTGTTAATTTTTACTTGTTTAAATTGTCTGATTGGGTTTTCACACAATGTTTATACCGTAGTTATTGTTTTAGGCTTTTGCGGCGTGATCGGAGGTGTTTCTTGGCCTATTTGCACGGGCTTGATATCTTCCCGTTTTTCTGAACATATGCAGGGAAAGGTTTTGGGTATAGGCCAGTCGATCCTTTCTTTGGCTATGGGACTGTCCTCCATTGTAGGGGGCTGTATTTATGTCCTTTCTTCGGCCACTCCCTACATTTTAGCGGCTGCTTCGAGTTTATTCGGGGTTGTTTTATATGTTAAATTTAATTTTAGGAGTCATCTTTAAATAATATGGAACAAAAACAAAAAAAATCTTTAAAACATGCTTTAGAAAAATATTTGACAGAGCATCAAAATATTATGGAAAAGGTAGACGACAAGTTTTTTTTAGAAGAGCTTTCAAAAAAAATGCAAAAAACAACAGATTCATGTTTTTCTATCATGGAAATACATACTATGATTGTAGAAATCTATAAAGAACTTTTACAAAAAATAAAACAGTAGTTTTTTGTTATCATTTCCTTTATAATAATAGGTTATTAATTATATTAGTTTTTAAACAGATAGTTAAATAATAGTTATATTTAATTGTTTTAAAAAATAATTTAAACCCGCGTTGTAAAAATCTTTTTTGAGGCGGTAAAATCCAAGGTGCTTAATAAAATGAGAAAATTTACTTTTGCCGATTCTGATTTAAGACATTTTTTGGGCTCTCAAAATGATGTGCAAGAGATTTGCTATAGAGGCATGTTGATTTATTTGATCAAAGATCGACAACAAGAGACCTTGGAATTGAATACGGTAGTTTTTTCGGAAAAAGAATTTATTCCCCTGATTATCAAAGATGCTATACAACAATTAAAAACAAACACGAACAAGACTTTTGAATTGTCTATAGACGAAAAAAAAATATGTATAAAACTTATACAAAAAACAAGCATAAATACGGCAATTTCTTTAGACAAGGCAATCAGACTTTTTATTTTTTCTGCTCGCAGCTGGGCTCTTACTTTAAAAAAAATGGCTGATAAAGATTTACAGGCCTTTTAAAACTTAACAAGCTCGACTTACTGTGCTTTTATTTGGGGAGGAATCAGGCTTACAATTTCATTTTCTAAAAGAGAGACTTCTATTTTAATTTTGTCCCATTCTTTATTCAAAGAGTTAATTTTGTCTTGGAAACGGCTTAAAATTTTAATGGTCTGGGAACTGGCCTCTTTTTCGAGTTTCTGAGAATCTTCAAATAATTTTTCCCCTGTTTCGCATTGTTTTTTCAGGTTGTCGCAGCCTTTTTTTAAGTACTTATGGTATTTTTTTAAAAGCTTCTCTAGTTTTGCCTGTTTTTTGGGATCGTCAGCTGTTAATATTTCTCTAGATTTATTGTTTACTGCTCGAAGAAAATTTTCATATATTTTTTTCTGGTTTTCTATGTATTTTTTTAAAAAATTTTGGACTTCTTCTAAAGAAGGAAGAGCGGGAGCATTCATTGATTTCTCCTTATTTTTTCAAAGAAAAATATTTTTTTATTTTTCTTTTATATTAATCCAGAAAACTTTTTTAAAGAAAGATTTTTAATTTTTCAGCTATGATTTTTTACTTCTGCTGCAATCTCTTTGAGAAGCTGTAGAAGTATTTTGAGTTGGCTTTCTGTAGGATCAAAAAGATCGTGAGACACTAAATCCCCTAGTCTTTTTAGGGAAACTATAGACTGGTTGGCTAAGTTGGGCAGCCGTTTATCGTCGCGGTCCAGGGGAAATTCTTTGCGAATAATTTGTAGGATTTCCTGCTTTGTTTCCCCTTTGTATTTTTGAACAATTTTTTCTTTTCTTTCCAATTCCCCCGCCCTAGAAGCCAAGGTATAAACAGCCTGTCTGGGCATGGAATCTAAAACAGGATGCAAATCCTGCGGGATAGAAGTATAAAATTCATAGTATTGCAAAAAGTTGTAGGGAGTTTGCCGATTGCCGTAAATAGAAATCAACCAGGCTGAAAAAGCGCCTTCTTTGTAATTTTTTAAGATGGTCTGGGCTTTTTTTATTCTGGCCCCATGCAACATAACTGCTTGATTAGTAATGGCTTTAACTTCAGAGGTAATAGTTAAAAGATCTTGATAGTCTTGTTGGGTGTCGTATTCTTCAAAAGATTGAAACTCTTTTAAAATATCGAAAATACCGTTTTTTTCATTTTCTGAAAGGGGGATTTTATTTAAAACTTTAGAGTTTGGTGAAAAAACAGCGGTTTCTTTTTTAGGCGGTTCGATTACTGCTGTATTGTTTTGTGTTTTTTTATTTTTAAACTTGAAGTTTAAAAGAGATTCAAATCTTCCCATATCTATAATTCTCCTAATGTAAAGCAGCTTTACTTTGTTTGGTGTTATTTAATTAGGCTTAAGAATAATTTGACTGGGAAAGGATTGTCAATGACTTTTTGGAAAATAAAACTGGAATAAAAAATATTCCTAAGCTGTTTTTGTTGAAAAAGAAGACATTAAAGCTTTGTTTTGTTTTTCTGTTTTAATTTTTTGCAAAAAGGTTTCGAGTTTTAGATCTTTTACCTGATGGCCGTCTCTGGTTCTCAAGGCTAAAGTTTGATTTTTTTCTTCGACATCTCCAATGGTCAGCATATAATTGGCTTTTTGCATTTGCGCAGTGCGGATTTTTTTAGAAACAGATTCATGCGACAGGTCTACTTCAACTAAAAAGCCCTCTTGTTTAATTTTTTCAGCTACTTTTTGCGCATATTTAAAATGGCGGTCGGCAACCGGAACAATCATGATGGGCAGTGGACTGAGCCATAGGGGGAATTTGCCGGCAAAATGCTCGATTAAAATACCAAGGAAACGATCAACAGACCCATATAAAGCCCGGTGCAGCATAACCGGTCTTTTTTTCTCTCCGGAGCTGGCTGTGTATTCTAAATCAAACTTTTCCGGCAAAGACATGTCGAGCTGGATCGTACCGCATTGCCAATAACGGCCAAGGGCATCTTTAATGTGTAAATCTATTTTGGGGCCATAAAAAGCGCCGTCCCCTGCATTGATTTGATAGGAATGTCCCCATTCGTCCAAAGCGTCTTTGAGTCCTTTGGTGGCAATTTCCCAATCTTCATCTGTACCGATGGTTTTTTCTTTTTCAGGACGGGTGGACAGTTCAATTTTATAAGAAAGACCGAAGGTCATATAAATGTGTTCTGCCAGATTCAGCAGTTCCAAGATTTGATCTTTAATATCTTTTTTTTCCATAAATACATGTGCATCGTCTTGATAAAAACAGCGGACGCGGAACATGCCGTTTAAAGAACCGGACAGTTCATGTCTGTGGACAAGGCCGATTTCGGAAATTTTCAGAGGCAGCTCGCGGTAGCTGTGGTGGCGGGAAAGATAAAAAAGCATGCAGCCTGGACAGTTCATGGGTTTGACGGCATATTCTTTTTCGTCGACCTCGGAAATATACATATTTTCTTTATAATGATACCAATGGCCTGAGCGCTCCCATAGTTCTTTGGACATTAAAATGGGGGTTTTGATCTCCAAATATCCCAGTTTTTGAATGCTTTCGTGCATAAAATTTAAAAGAGCGTTCCAAATAAACATGCCTTTTGGATGAATGAAGGGCATGCCGGGGGCTTCTTCTTTAAGGGAAAAAAGGTCAAGTTCTTGCCCTAGTTTGCGATGGTCTCTTTTTTGTGCCTCTTCCACCATTTTTAAAAATTCTTGCAGTTTTTGTTTTTCTGGGAAAGAGATTGCATAAATGCGGGTCAGCATTTCATTTTTAGAATCTCCCCGCCAGTATGCTCCGGAGGTTTTCAGGATTTTAAAAGCTTTGATTTTAGAAAGCTGGGGCAGATGCGGTCCCCGGCAAAGATCGGTAAATTCCCCTTGCCGATAAGCTGTTAGGACATCTTTTTTGTATTCTTCAATTAGTTCTGTTTTGTATTTGTTGTCTCCAAAATGATGGATGGCTTCCTGGGAATTTTTAAAAATTATTTTTTCTGGTTTATAGTTTTCAGCAATAATTTTTTTGACTTCTTTTTCGATCAAAGTGAAATCTTTTTCAGAAATGTCCAGGTTGGCAAAATCATAATAAAAGCCCTGTTCAATGGGAGGACCAATTGTCGGCTCTGCTTTTGGCCACAGTCTTTTTATGGCTTGGGCTAAAACGTGGGCGGAAGAATGCCAAAAAATTTTTTTACCCTCTTTTTCTTCAAAATTAACAAATTTAATCCGGTCTTGATCGGAAAGAACATGTGTCAGGTCTTTGAGTTCTCCATTGATATAAGCGGCCAAAGCCTGGTCGGGAGCTGAAAAATTCAATTTTCTAGCCAGTTCTAGAGCTGAGGCCCCTTCTTGGATTTGTATTTCTGAACCGTCGACATGTACTTTCATTTTTTACCTTTTTATTAAAAGAGGTTGGTCTTTAAATGATAAATTATTAATCATTTTAGAATAAAAAAGAAGAAAACACAATTGTAAATTCACAATTGTAAATTTTATTTTAAACAGCAAAAGCAGTTTTTTGTGAAAAATTTTTACTAAATTTTTTTTGCTGAAATAAATGAAAATAAGCTAAGCTTTTAGTTTTAGATTATAAAATTTAAATTTTTGAAAGATGAAAAAATATTTTTTTCTGGTTTTTTGCAGTATTTGTTTTTCTCTTGTCGGCTCTCCTATTACCAATCCTGCTGTTGCCCGCACGGTAGAAAAGGGTTTTATCTTTTCCGGCAAGTGGTTCAGTTTCAGATTTGGCTATGAAGGAGATTTTGTTAGCAATCGCCGTTTAAAACAAAAAGATGCCGATCGCATTGATAATTTTTCTCAGGATTACAATAGCGGTTTTTTAGTTTTGAACCTTTTAAATAGACTGGACGTTTATGGTGTGTTGGGACAGGCAAGATATAAAGCTGACTGGATTATTAAGCCCTACCCGCCTAATTTTAACCGGATTGAACTGGAGACCAGCTACCGCTGGCGGTGGGATATAGGGGCAAGGGCTATTTTTTTGGAATGGGGCGATGTAACTTTTGCTTTGGGAGGTAGATATTCGTCTACAGATCCTAATTTGCTTTGGATGTCAATTGATGCAGATACTTATAAGCCGGCTTCTTCTTTTTCTTATGAAGAATGGCAGGTAGATGCTGCCATTTCTTATAAAATAGACTTGATTATTCCCTATATATCAGTTAAGTATTCGCATGCCGATGTGCAATTGCAAGTGCCTGATTTGACAATCAGTTCTTTTGGCACAGATGAGATTGGTATGGAAAACAGGGATAATTATGGAATAGCTTTAGGCTGTGGATTTTCCAATGGCAAGTATTTCCATTTGAATGGAGAGGTCAGGCTATTTGATGAAGAAGCCTTTACTCTTTCTGGAGAGTTTCGTTTTTAGGAATAAAATTTTCTGCTTTCGTTGCATAAAATCTTTTTCTCGGATATTATTTTTTTTTATTTTCTAATTTTTTAAATAAATATAAAAATAGGATTGAGCATGTACTTTTTAGCTAGGCTGACAGCTGTTATTTTCTTTTGTTTATCTTTTTCGTCTCTTTTAGCCCAAGACATTACTGAAAACCCATATGAAGGTAAACAGGAAGATCCGGATATGGATGCTTTAAAAAGGTGGATCAGGCAAAAACGGATGGTGACTGTTAAAGAAATCGGCGGCGATTTGTCTTTGAGCGGAGAAGTGCGTGTGGAAATGCAGGCGGCCGGAGAAAAGAAAAACGGCGTTCAACAAAGAGGTAGAAGCGGAGCGACTACTAGGCCGGTGACTGCTTTTGATTGCGAGGTTAATTTAATGCTGGACTATCGCTCTCCCCGTACGTGGGCTTCTTTAAAATTAGAGTATGATAATGATATGGGCATTGTGAGCGGAACCACTAACCGGATATCATTAGAAAGAGCCTTTTGGGGAGGTAGAATAATTGATGGGGATACGGTTTCTTTTGATTTTGAAATGGGCCGCCGTTATTTATCTACGGTTTTTGATTCCAAAATTGAATTTTCTTCTATTTTCGACGGGCTTTTATTTAAATTTTCTAAATCTTCTGATTCTGTTGGCAATTTTTATTTAAATATAGGTTCTTTTTTAGTTAATGATTATGTGTATCATTTTGGTTATGTTGGTGAAATTGGCCTTTTGGATATTGCCAATACAGGAATTTATACTAAATATTCTTTAATTGATTGGAAAAAACATTATTCTAACAAATTAAAAAATAGCAGCTTTAACTTTTTAGTTTCTCAGTTTGTGTTTGGTTATCAAAGAGACATTCCCGGATGGCATAAACTGGTAAAATTTTATTTGGCCGGTCTTTTAAACCATGATGCTAAAAAAATTGATCTGACCAATGATCAAAAAGCCAATTACGGTTGGTATATCGGCTGTTCTATTGGCCGGGTGAGAAAAACCGGAGACTGGGCTTTGGATGTCAATTATCAGCAAGTAGCTGCTCAAGCAGTGCCTGATTTTGATTCCGGAGGCATTAAAAGAGGAAACTCTGCCAATATCGGTTTTTATTCTACAGGCAGATATGGCACAGGAACGGCTACGACCTCTAAAACCTGTGTAGGCGGTGGCAATTTCAAGGGAATGCAGGCAGAGCTTTTGTATGCTATTACTGGCAATCTGACTTTACTTAATAATATTCAATTCTCGGACAACCTGAATAATAAAATCGGGCCTAAGATGAGATTTTTCCAGTATGAGATTGAATTTATCTACGCTTTTTAATTTGGAATTTTATTAACTTCTGCATAAAGTTTTCTTTGTGTATTACGGCTCAAGCCTTTCCCTTTAGAGCGGGGTGATTGACTTTTAATTAGCCTAGAAATTCTTCAGCAACAGCCTTAATTTTAGTTTTTTTTCTGCGCAGGAAAAGTTTCTTTTTAATGACTATTTCTTTTGAAGTTTTTAAATAAAAGACGTGTGGAAAAAAGCTTTTCAGCTCTTGGGGATTAAGCTCTTGTTTTACTAGCAGGCAGAAGATATTATTAAAAGAATCTTTTAGTTTGTCTGCTTTTTTCTTGATTTCCTGGGGAGCAGTTTTTCTTTTGGAGATGAGGGCTAAAGAATCGGTTAAAATATCAAAGAAAGGAAAATCCCGGTATTTCCTGCCTTCTACAATAATTTTTAAATGGGGATTAATGCGAAACAGGGAAAGCGCATCTATCCAGGAAATTTTTTTTAAAATAATGGCGGAGCCGAAAGGAATTTGTCGGTTGATCTCAAAAAAATAGGACTTGGCTAAAATTTTCCGTATAACATAAGAGAAGAACAGATCAGACAGACGGCCGGTATTAATCAGGTTAAAAATTAAAGTAATAATACCGATAATAATAAAACCGTCTTTGGCTTTGAAACCAAGCCAGCTGTTAATTATCCACAAAACAAAAGAAGCTAGCAATACGCCGCAAAAACTTAAAAAATTAACAGATGCAATAATTTGTCCGCGTCTGGCTTCCGGGCTTTTTAACTGGATAAAAGCATCGAAAGGAATGAGAAAAAGTCCGCCAAAGACGCCTAACATAATCAAAATAAAAATGGAGAGGAACAAATTTTGAGGGAAAATTCCTAAAAGAATTAATAAAAAAGCAATGACAAAACCGGCAGCGCAGGAAATGCCCAGTTCGACAGTTTCTTTAGAAAATTTACCTACTAAGATTGAGCCTATGCTGATACCGATTGCTGTGGGAATAAACAAATAACCGCCGCCAATTTCAGTCAGATTGAGAGATTGCAGCGCATAGGGAATGGTGTTTAGTTGGACGTATCCTCCTATAAATAAAAAATAACTGGAGCCAAAAATAGCGGGCAGCAGATGTTTGCGTTTAAAGGCCAGCTTTAAAGTTTGATAGACTTCATAAAGGAAAAATACATTGAATCTTTTTTTGGAGCGTTGTGGAATGGTTTTTTCGATTTTTAAAACTGCTAAAAGCCCGAAAATGGCAATTAAAAAACAGACGGAAGAAGACAAAACAAAATTTCTGTTAGTAATATCGGCAACAAAAGAAGCGAAAAAAGTACCTAAGATGATGGCAAGATAAGTAAAAGAATTTAAAATTCCGTTGGCTGAAGAGATTTTTTTGGAGTCGACAATTTCCGGTATAATTCCATATTTGGAAGGGCCGAACACAGCGCTTTGCGCTGCAAGCAGGAAGAGTAACAGATAAATTGCAAAAACGGATTTGTAAAATACGGCAATCACGGCTGCCAACATAATAATGACTTCGGCAACTTTTGCCCAAACTAGTATTTTTCGTTTGCTGGAGCGATCGGCCAATATTCCGGAGGCAGAAGAGAAAATTAAAAAGGGAATCACAAAAATAGCCCCTGTGATAGCTAGGATTGAGCTGGGTTTTTCCTGGCTCTCTAAATTAATCAGCATAAAAGCTACGAGAAGCTTGAACATATTATCATTCAAAGCGCCTAAGAATTGGGTGATATTTAAAAATAAAAAAGATTTTTTTTTGAATTTAAAAGATAAAGCCATAGGCGAAAAAACAACTTTTTTTTATGCTGACTTACAAACTTGGCTAAAATTATTTTGGTTGAGTTTAATGATAAGGCTTTTAAAGGATAAAAAACACTATTATTTTTTTATGGACAAAGAAAAGTTCTTTATTTCCAGTAGTTTAGGTCATCTGGCAGAGCTTTTGGGCAGTGCTGTTCTCAAGCAGGATCTTTTAGCGGAAGACTTTTTCGAAAAAAAATATATTATTGTGCCTAATGCTGCGGTGAAACAGTGGCTGCTGCAAAAGTTCGTACAAGAAAAAACAGCTGTTTTAGGACTGGAATTTATAGAGCTGAAATCTTTGGGTTCTTTTCTGGCCAAAAAATTTTTTAGATCGGAAGACATTGCTAAACTGCCTTCTTTTCTAGAGCTTAAGTTAACTTTGATCAAAAGTTTACAAGAAACAGATGATCCCCAGGTGCGGGTTTTAATGCAAAAAGAAGGCAAAAAAAAGGAGGCTTTTTTAGAAGAGGCTGCCATGCTTTTTTGGAATTATGGATTTTATTTGGATAAAAAGGATTTAAGCGGCTGGCAAAAAACGGTTTTTTTAAAAACAGGATGGAGCACTTTTTTACAAGAGCTTAGAAAGGAGATTATTTTTCCGGAAGGTGAAAAAATTTCCTTTTATCTTTTTGGTCTTTCTTATTTACAGCCTTTGCTAAGAGAGCTTTTTGTAAGGCTGAGTTTAAAATTTAAAGTTTGTCATTTTATGTTTTCTCCTTGTCAATTTTTTTGGGAGGATCAGCTGTCTGAGAAAGACAAAAAGAAGATTAGAAGAAATTATCAAAATCGGGAAAAATTCCTGTTTTGGGAAAACTTTTTAAAGCAGCAAAACTTTTTGCTTGCTAATTTTGGCAAGTTGATGCGCGAGAATTTAAAAAATTTGGATCCTTATGAAAAGGAAACTATAGAAACTTATCCGCAGCTTGAAAAATCACCAGAAAATTTTCTGCAGACAATTCAACAGGATCTGATTAGTTTGAAAGCAGATGAAAAAAAAACCGGTATTGAAAAAGAGTTAAATTCTTTGCAAGTGCATGAAGCGCCTTCCAGGCTTAGGGAAGTAGAAATTTTAAAAGATGAAATTTATAGGTACTTGGATCAGGGAATAAAACTCTCAGAGATTGCTGTTTTTGCTCCGCAGATAGACAAATATCTGCCCCACGTTAAGATGGTCTTTAAAAAAGATATCCCCTGTTCTTTTTTAGATGTGCAAGAGAGTTTTTTAAAGCAGGGGCTTTTAAAATTTTTTCAATTGATGGAAAAAGAATTTTCCAAAGCGGATTTTTTTGAGCTTTTAAACAATCCTGCTTTTCAAAAAGCGCAGAATATAAATCATGAAGAGTTGCTGGTTTGGCAAAATTGGGCGGACAGACTTAATCTATATTTTGGAATTGATGAAAAGGATGTGGAAAAGAAAACAGCTCAAAAATGGCCTTATCAGAGTTTTTATTACGGCCTTCAAAGATTGGCCGTTTCTTTTGCTTTAAAAACGCCTGTGGCCGATTATCCCCCTCCTTTGTCCGGTTTGAGTATGGCTCAGGCTGAGAGTTTAGAAAAGTTTTTGCATATTTTCAACAAACTGGAAAAAGTTTATCGGTTTTTACAAAATTCGACAGTTCTTTCTTTGGCTTTATGGGCAGATTTTTTAAGTTATGTGGCTGACTTTTTTAAAATTAACAAAGAAAAAAATGAAGAAAGGGCCTGTTTATTCAGATTGGAGAAATTTATTGCCAAACTCAAAGCTATGCGGGTGGAAGGCACCTTTTTACTGCAGGATTTTTTAGTTGATTTAAAAAAGGATTTGGAAAATGAAAAAGGGATGCAAAATTTTTCTGAGATTGAAGTTCTGCAATTTTCTTCTTTAGCTTTTTCTCCGATGCCCAAAAAGGTAATTTGTATTTTAGGGTTGAATGAAAATTTTCCCAGGCAGGAAAATTTTCCTGACTACAGTCTTTTGCACAAGAAAAGATCGGAAGGCAATTCTTTTAATTTCCCCTCTTATATTCCTTTACAGGCAGATGAGGACAGGTTTAATTTTTTGGCTGCGTTATTTTCGGCGGAAAAATCCTTATCTTTAAGTTTTGTTGGGATTTCTGAAGAGGATGGAAAAAAAGCTTTGCCGTCTCTTGTTCTGCAGGATTTTTTGCTTTATTTGGATAATAGTTATCATATGCAAGGCAAGAGCCCTTCTGGTTATTTAAAACAGAGCCATCCGGCCTTGGCTTTTGATCGAAGCTATTTTTCAGAGCTTGGTAAGAGATCGTATTCCCACCAATATTATCAGGCGGCCCAAAATTTCTATGGTCGGGAAAAGCAGATTTTTTATACTCCGGTTAGTCTGGAAAAAAATATTTTTGTAAATCCAACAGATGAAAAAAGCCAGCTAAACTCATATAAAGAAGAGAAGCTTCAGGAAATTGAGATCAAGGATTTATGGCTTTTGGCAAATAACCCTTTAAAATTTCATCTTCAGAAAAATCTGGGCATTTATTTGGAAAATGAAACAAAAACAGAGCCTTTTAAAGTTGACAACCTGGATCTTTTCTTTTTTCGCCAAAAAGCGCTGAAAGAAGATATTTTTCAGCTGCTTGATCTACAAGAAAGGCAAGGTTTTTTTCCGCCCTCTTTATGGAAAGATATTGTACAGAAAAAGTTGTTGAAAGAAGCGGCGGGTTATTTAGAAAATTTGCAAAAATTAGGCTTGCAAAAAGAAGATTTTTTTCAAATCGAATTACAAAAGGGGTTTTTGGGAACAGCCCTGAAAAAGCAGGACAATCTATATTCGGTGGCTCCCATTCAACTGACAGTAGATCAAAAAAGGGTTGTTTTAACCGGCAGGTTAGAAAGTGTTTGTCCTTTGGGTCTGGTTTTGCATGGAAAACAAGAATTTGCTTATCTTTTAAAAGCTTGGCCTAAGATTTTAATTTTTTTAAATGTGCAGAAAAAAGTTTTGGAAACAGTTTCTAAACAGTTATTTTTAACAAAAAAACCGACAGTTTTGGACTTGAATATTATAGATGCTGAAAAAGCGCTTGTTTCATATATAAAATATTATTTCAGTTCTTTGGAGTCTTTTCACTTTTTATATCAGGATTTAGCCAAGCCGCTTTTACAGCAAGATGGAAAAAATTTGCAAAAAGCGCTTCATCAGACAATAGCTAATAAAGGCCGCCAACAATTCCAAGACCCGTATTTTGAATGGCTTAAAAATCATAGCTTCGGTCCGTTTTTGCCTTCTTCAGAAAAACTGATGCAGGAAAAGAGCTCTTTTTTAGCTGAGATTTTTTATTCTTTCAAACAATTTGAGGCCGCATGCAGATCTTAAAAGAACAGGAAAATATTTTTGGTCTTCATTTTTTAGAAGCTTCTGCCGGAACGGGCAAGACTTTTGCTATTGAACATCTAGTAGTCAGGCTGCTTTTAGAGGGAGCAAAACCGCTTGGCGTAGAAGAGATTCTGGTGGTGACTTTTACCAAGGCGGCGGCTCGTGAGCTGAAAGAGAGAATCTATTTGAATATTCAAAAAGCGCTTAAACAACTGCAAGGACAAAGTGGGTTATCTTTTTCTTATTTGCAGCCTTTTGTAAAATCTCAGACAAAGCAAAAACTGGCTATATCTGCTTTAAAAGAAGCTTTAGCATTATTTGATCAGGCAGCTATTTTTACTATTCACGGTTTTTGTTTTGCAGCTTTAAAAAGATTTTCTTTTGCTTCAAACCTGCAAGTTTTTTTAGGGGAAAAAAACACTCAATCGCATCGATTTTTAAAAGAAAAGGCGTTTGAATATTTTTATTATTATTTAGAAAAACAATTTTATGCGCCGTCTCAGATTGGGCTTTTAATTCAAAAAGCCGGTAGCTTGGAACAGTTAATTGAAAATTTGCTGGCCGCTGGATTATTTGCTGCAGATCGTAAAGAAGCTGCCAATGATGTATCGTCTGCTTATATAGGTAGGTTGCAAAATTTATGGCAAGAGTTGCAGCCAAGGTTTAAAAACTTTAAGACAAATAACGCTGTCAGGGAAAAAATAAAACAAGAGCTTACTGATCTGATTCCCCTATATAAAAAGAGTTTTTTCGATATAAATCTGGTAGAAAAAGAAGTTTTTTTCATTTTAGACCTTTTAGAGAAAAAAGATCTTTCCTTAAAAGAGCTTGATTTGCTTTTAGAAACCAATCTTTTATCTTTGAAATTTTTTCAAAACAGCAATTTAAAAAAGAAAGTTTTTTTAGAAAAAAAACAGTTTCTGTTTTTCGGGTTTTTGGCTTTTTTACAAAAGGAAATTTTTCCTCTGTTAAAAGATGCTATGAATGAAAAGTTTTTGTTTGCCCATTTGGCTTGGGATCTGAATCAGCATTTACAAAAAAAATTAGAAAAAGAAGAAATGTTTACTTTTGATTCTCTTTTGGAGCAGATGTTAAAAGCTTTAAAAAATGTAGAGTTTAAGACCAAACTGCGCTTTACTTACAAAGCTTCTATTGTAGACGAGTTTCAGGATACCGATCCTTTGCAGTGGCAGATTTTATCAGGCATTTTTTTAAACCATCCTGATTTAAAAGCTTTTTATTTGGTTGGAGATCCTAAACAGTCAATTTATTCATTTCGCAATGCTGATCTTTACACCTATTTTCAGGCACAAAAAAGCTTCGGGCAAAAAGCTTTTAGTACTTTAGATACCAATTACCGTTCGGATAAGAACTTGATGCAGTCTTTGAACCAGCTTTTTTCTGAAAAATTCTCTGATAAATGGCTGAAAATTCCCAAGTTAAACCAAGAATTTGGTTATTTGAACATTAAAGCCGGCAAAGAAAAAAAAACAGATTTTTGGGATTTAAAAGCGCCGGTTCATTTTTGGTTGCAGCAGAGGCAGAAAAATAAGGATTTAGAAGAAAAAATCTTTTTCCGACAAATGGCAGAAGAAATTAAAAGTTTGAAAAAAAGTTTTTCCTTAAATGAAATGGCTGTTTTAGTGAAAGACCGTTTTCAAGCCGAGAGGGTCAGTAAATTTTTAGAACATAACAAAATACCGGCCCAATACAAAAGCCAAAAACCGCTGAAAGAAACAAAAGCATTTTCAGCTTTGAAAGAGCTTTTTCAGTTATTAGTTGATCCTGCAGATCTTAATTGTTTACAAAAAGTGCTTTTAGGCCGGTTTTTTCAATATGAAAAACAGGCTTTTACTGAAAATTTTTTGCAAAAGCAGATAGAATTTTTTACTTATTTAAAAAAGATCTGCGAAGAATCAGGACTGGCGGTTTTTTTTGCTGAATTTTTAAAAGCCGAAATTGCCGATAGTCACAATACAGTGCTTTCGCAAATGGTTGTTTCTTCTGATCTTAGTTTTTATCAGCAACTTATGCAGTCAATAGAATTTTTAATCGAAGACTTAGAAGGTTTTTCATTGTCTGGCATTTTGTTTTTTTTGGGGACTTTTTCGAGTTTGGATCCGCATGATGACGGCCGTCTATTTTTTAAGCCGAGAGCGAGAGATGATGCTGTTCAAATTATGACCATGCATATGAGCAAAGGATTGGAATTTGCGATAGTCTTTGCTTTTGGTGTTTCTCAAAGAACGCCTTCTGCTGAAATAGAGGCTGAAGCTGAAAAACTAAGGCAGCTTTATGTAACTATGACGAGAGCCTCTTTTCGTATTTTTCTGCCTCTTTTAATTGAAAAGAAAAAAGGGCCGATTAAAAAGGGCACAGCCGCTCCTTTGGAGCTTTTTTTAAAATTGGCGGATTATGAAAATTATTTGGCGGATGTTAGTTTTATTCAGCAAAAACTAAAGCCTTTAGCCGAACAAAAATTGATTAGTTGCGAATGGTTGCAAGACAGCAGTCTGAATTTCTGTGCTTTTACATCTAAAAACCAGCGTTTGCTGGAGCCTTTAAAAAAGCCGAAGATTTTGCCGGGAGCCGGTATTTATTCTTTTTCCGGGCTGCAAAAAATAGAAAAAGAAAATCAGGACAAAGAATTTCCAGAGGATTCGGCTTTGGAAAAGGAGCCAGATTTTATATTTGGCAAAAGCAGTCTTGAGCCTGGAACAGAATTCGGCTTGTTAGTGCATTCTCTTTTAGAAGATCTTTTTTCGGGTTTTTTTGGCGGTTTGAATAAAAATACGATTGTTAAAATTCTGGAGCAAAAGTTAAAAAAAACCGGTTTCTGGGAAAAGCAAGAAATTCTTTTTGAAATGCTGTATCGTGTTTTACATATTTCTTTGCCTTTGCAGGATTGGCACCTTAAAGATATTGATCTTAAAAAAGCAAAAACAGAAAGCGAGTTCTTATATCAAACCGAAACAGCTAGCCAGGATTTAATGAAAGGTTTTGTGGACTTGATTTTTCAACATGGCAACAAATTTTATTTGATCGATTGGAAAAGCAATTATTTGGGAGATTCTTTTTCAGCTTATAAAGCAGAAAATTTGAAAAAAGCTTTAGAAAAGGAAAATTATTTTTTGCAGGCTGCTATTTATACGGAAGCTTTAAAAAAGGCTGTTTTAAAAAAAGATTTTAAACAAAAATTTGGCGGTATTTTTTATGTTTTTTTAAGAGGATTGAGTTTGGATCGAGAAAACTGCGGCATTTATCATTTTTATCCGGAGCTTGCTCAAATTCCGAATTTTTTAAAAATCAAAAAAGCCGGTTTTATGGAAAAGAAGAGGGAAAAACTGTGATTAAGCTGAAAGAGGAACAAACTTTTGCTGATTTTTTAGATGAAGTTTTCAATCTGTCAGATTTACAAATGGCAGCTGGCGGAGTCTTTGCAGATAGGCCTGGCATACAATTGCAAAAGCCGCCTTGGATAGATTCTGCGCCTGTTGTTTTAAACAGAGTGGACTGGTTATTTTCCCGGGCTATTTTGCAAACTGATAATTTAGCGTTAGCCTATCTTTTTTTTGTTTCTAGGCATGGTTCTTTATTTTTACAGATTGATCCTGACAAAAAGCTTTTAAAGCCTGATTTCTCAGATTTTTTAATATCTGAGCTGACTGTTTTAGAGAAAATTACTAACTGGCAGATCAAGCAGCTAAGAATTAAATTTTTTCAGGACTTTGAAAAAATCCAAAAACATATGATTGAAAAGCGGTTGCTTCAAGATGATTTGGAAAACATTAAAAGACCAATAGTTTTGGATGTTCAAAAACTTTTTTTAGCAAAAAACTATTTGTATCAGGATCTGATCGAAAAACATTTATTCCGTTTAAATAGCTTACAAAAGAGCGGTTTGGATCTTTTAGAAAAAGATCAAACTCTTTTAATACAAGGGTTAGGTCTTTCTGAAAAACAAAAACAGGCAATTAAAAATGCAAGCGGCAAAAATTTAAGTTTTATTTGGGGAGGTCCTGGTACGGGCAAAACTTTTTTGGCTGCTCAAATGTGCGGTTTATTTGTTCAAGCTTATAAAAAGGCTGTGAAAATCATGGCTTTAGCCCCTACTGGTAAAGCAGCTTTACATTTAAAAAACAACATAGATAAGAAACTACAAAAACAAAATTTACCTGTTGAGGTTGTAGGCTCTACTATTCATGCAATTTTAGGGTTGAGCCCTTATCAGGAGTTATTATTTAAAGACAGGAAGAGTCTGCAAGCCGATTTAATTTTAGTTGATGAGACTTCTATGCTTGATGCTCGTCTTTTAGCAGCTCTTTTAAGTTCTGTATCTGATCATTCAAAATTAGTTTTTTTAGGAGACCTGGACCAGTTGCCGCCGGTTGAAAATGTAGATTTAACAGATTTTTTTCGGCCATTTGCTAAAAACATGGTTTTTTTGGACAAGCATTATCGTTTTCAAAAAGACAGTTTTGCACGGATATTAGACTCTTTAAAAAGCAGAGATTTAAAAAGTTTTCAAAATGCAGTTGAACATTTGAATATTTTTAACAAAGAACAGACCTTTCAGGTACAAAAACAAATTGTTGCAATAGCTTTTCAAGCGTATGCAAAAGTTTTGACTGTGCAGTCTAATGATCTTAGTGTTGAGCAGATAGAGTCCAAAAAGAATATAGAAGAGCTGACGATCAAGAATATGTTGGAAAATTTAAAAAACTTTCAATTACTGTCCCCTTTTAAAGTCGGCCCGTTGGGAACGAGAATTTTAAACCATAAAATCCTGGAAAAGTTCAGAGAATATTTTAGCTTGAAAAAGCTGTTTCGGAAAATGCCTGTGCCAATTGTGATTTCTCAAAATGACTATAGGCAAAACCTGTTTAATGGGGAGATAGGAATTTTATTTGAAAAAGCGGGTTATTTTCTAGATGAAAATAACCGGATTGTCAGGATAGCTGAATTCTTACTTCCTCCTTATGAGCTGGGTTATGTGTTATCTGTACATAAAAGCCAAGGAAGCGAATATAAAGATATTTTATTGGTCTTGCCTGAAGAAAGCGAAAAATTCGGATTTAAGCTTTTATATACAGCAATTACTCGTGCCCGTGAAAAAGCGTCTCTTTTTGCTTTTGAAAACGTATTAAATAAAATTTTCCAAGCTTAAATTTTTTTGATAGTTTTTTTCTTGGGGAAAAACAAAAAAAAACTTAAGAAGCCTTGCCTTTTAAAAGGGCAGTTAATTTAGATTTTAAGCGATTGGCTTTATTTTTCTTAACCAGTTTTTTATTGGCTCCCTTATCTAAAAGGTTGTATAAAACAGAAAGTTTGGACTGGGCCACTGATTTTTCCTGTTTTTGCAGAGCAGAAGAAAAACTTTTTATATTAGTTTTAATTTTTGAAAAAGAGCTTTTGCGACGTTGTTGGCGTTTTTGATTTTGTTTGTCTCTTTTTTGAGCAGTAAGCACTTTGGGAGGCAGTTTTTTTTGAGGTTTTGGTTTTTTAACTTCTTGTTCTTCAGGTTTTTTTTCTTGATTCATTGTAAATCCTTTTTTTTTTATATTTTTTAGTTTATCTATTATAGGAAGAAAATAATAAATAGTCAAAAGATCAAAAAAAAAATAGGATGTTGGCTTGTGAAATTTTTTCTTAAATGGGATTATTTTTCCATAACGGTCATTTGTTTTGCTGGTTTAATTTTTCTTTTTTTTGCTATTCGGAGTATTTTTTCTTTAAACGATTATTATGCTTTAGACCGCAAGACTGCAGCAGATGTGTTTTCTTGGGAGATCCGTAAAATAAAAGATTATTATTATTTGGCTGCTCATTATAAGTATGATACCGGCCATGGTAAAAAAGAGGCAGAGACTGTATTAGACGGTCGGTTTTTAAACTATTCGGCGGCTTTTGATGCCTTGCAGCAGTTTGCCAAAAGGGATTATATGGCTTTTTATGCTTCTAAAGCCCCTCAAAAAGTTACTATTTTAAAAGACTTCAGTTTAAAAAATTTAATTTATACTTTTGTGTCTTTTGGGGTGTTGATTTATTTTTTGATTTTAAAAAGGCGCTTTCAAAAATTTAATTTGTAACCATTTATTTTTTTTAGAAAAGCTTGTTTAGAGCTTTTTTTCTTGAAAACCATTCTCTTTTGCTTCAAAATTACTCTTAAACCTAATTTTTTTCTTTTAGGAAAATATGATCGATTCTTTAGACAATTTAGCCAATCCCCAGCACCAGCAAAAAATACAAGAGCTGGTTGCTGTTGCTAAAAAGCAGGGATTTTTAACTTACGAAGAGATTAATGAAGTTCTGCCTATGAGTTTTGATGCTCCTGAGCAGATCGATCAGATCCTGATCTTTTTGGCAGGCCTTGACATTCAGATTCTGACCCATACAGAAGTAGAGAGAATGCAAGAAAAAAGCAAAGAAGCCAAAGAAATGGAAGCTTTGCCCAAAAAAACAGATGGTTCTTCTGATGACCCTGTCCGCATGTACTTAAAAGAAATGGGGTCGGTGCCTTTGCTTTCTAGGGAAGAAGAGGTGGAAATTTCTAAAAGAATTGAAAAGGCACAAATTCAAATTGAAAAAATTATTATGCGTTTTCGGTATTGCACCAAAGAGGCAATTTCAATCGCCAACTATTTGTTAACGGGAAAAGAAAGATTCGATAAAATTATTGCGGAAAAAGAAATTGCAGATAAAAACCATTATTTAAAATTAATACCGAAACTTTGTTCGCTTTTGGAGCAGGAAGACCAGTTTTTGAAAGACTTTTTAGTGAAAATGAATAATTCTGTTTTAAAAGAAGATCAACAACTCAAAATCCAAGAAGATATAGAAAAATCGCATATTCGTTCTCAAGCCTATTTAAGGCGTTTTCATTTTAGGCATAATATTATTGAAGATTTTGGCGAAGTAATTTCAGCTTCTTATGAAAGATTTTTGCAGTTGGAAAAAGAAATCTTTGATTTAACTCCTCGTGCTGAAAAAAACAAGTTTGTAACTTTAAAGCTTTTTGCTGCCAAACGCAAACTATGTAAAAAAGAACTGGCGGCCGGCCGCAATTTGAAAGATTTTAAAAAAGATGTCAAAATGCTGCAGCGCTGGATGGATAAAAGCCAGGAAGCCAAGCGGGAAATGGTCGAATCTAATTTGCGTTTGGTTATTTCTATTGCTAAAAAATATACCAACCGCGGGCTTTCTTTTTTGGACTTGATTCAGGAAGGGAATATGGGTCTTATGAAAGCTGTAGAGAAATTCGAATACCGTCGCGGTTATAAATTTTCTACTTATGCTACTTGGTGGATTCGTCAGGCGGTTACACGGGCGATTGCTGATCAGGCCCGTACGATTAGGATTCCTGTGCATATGATAGAAACTATTAACAAAGTGCTTAGGGGCGCTAAAAAGCTGATGATGGAGACTGGCAGAGAGCCTACTCCTGAAGAGCTGTCGAAAGAATTAGGCCTGACTCCTGAAAGAGTTAGGGAAATCTATAAAATTGCCCAGCATCCGATTTCTTTGCAGTCTGAAGTCGGCGACAGTGGAGAAAGCCAGTTTGGAGACTTTTTGGAAGATACGGCCATTGAATCTCCGGCAGAAGCGACTGGCTATTCTATTTTAAAAGATAAAATGGGAGAAGTTCTATCTACTTTAACCGAACGGGAAAGAACGGTTATTATTGAACGGTTTGGTTTGTTAGACGGCAAGCCAAAAACTCTGGAAGAAGTTGGAGTGCGTTTTGGCGTAACAAGAGAAAGGGTCAGACAGATAGAAGCTAAAGCTTTGAAAAAATTGCGCCATCCTACTAGAGCCAAGAAATTGCAGGCCTTTTTAGATCTAATAGAAACTGATTAAAATATTTTTAGATAGAAAGTTGATTTTTTTGCTTGTAAATTGATGATGGCATCATTAAAAATCTCGTTTGTATGTTCAAAAAAGTCCTAGTTATAGTTAGTTTTTCTTTTTGATTTGGTTTAAAAAAATGATGGAAATGGAGTGTAACGGGATCGAACCGATGACCTCAACAATGCCATTGTTGCGCTCTACCAACTGAGCTAACACCCCATTGAAAATTTATTAAAAGTTTAGCTGGAAAAGAGATTTTTCAAAAGTTAAAAAAATTTTAACTTTTGTTATCTTCACATAATCTGTTAACATATCTATTAAAAATAATAGTTATTTTTTTAAATAAAAGTAAGGTTTATTAGCTCTGGTTTTTGGTTAAGTATCCAAGTATACTATGTTTTTTATATCAATATTAAGGAAAAGACTATGTTTTTTAAAGATTTGACTCTGGCGCCGGCCGATCCTCTTTTCGGTATTAAAAATGAATTTGACCGGGATTCTAGAAAGGAAAAGGTTTTTCTGACTTTAGGCATTTATCAAACTGAAAAATCTGAGAAAAAAATTTTATCAGCTGTCCAGAAAGCAGCAGTTAAAGTTGTTCGGCAAGACTTGGCGGCTGAATATTTGCCGATCGACGGATTTGCTCCTTATATAAAGGAAGTGGGAAAACTGGTTTTTGGAAAACTTTTTGAGAAAAAGGAACATCTAATCTTTGGTGCTCAAACAGTCGGCGGAACTTCTGCGTTGCGTATTGGAGCTGAATTTTTGTTTGATCATTTTGCTAAAGACATTTATTTGTCTTCTCCTACTTGGGCGAACCATAAGCAGATATTTTCCCGTTGTTTTTTTAAGCTGCATGATTACCCGTACTATAATTTAGTAGAAAATGTTTTGGAGTTTTCTGAAATGCGGCAATTTTTGGAAAACATTCCGGAAAGAAGCGTTATTTTATTGCAGCCTTGTTGTCATAACCCGACGGGTGCTAATTTAACGCAAGAGCAGTGGAGACAGCTGGCTTTTTTATTTAAGGCTAAAAAACATCTGGCCTTTTTTGATTTTGCTTATCTTGGTTTTGGTTCTGGATTAGAAGAAGATGCTTTTGCTGTGAGATTGTTTTTGGAAATGGAACTGGAATTTTTAGTAGCTTTTTCTGCTTCTAAAAATTTTGGGCTGTATAAACAAAGGACAGGAGCTCTTTTTGTTGTCTCAACAGCTCAAGAGAGCAAAAAAAAGATAGCCTCTCAAATCAAACCGATTATTCGTACTAACTATTCTAATCCGCCGGCTTTCGGCGCTCAGATCGTATATGAGATTTTATCAGATCCTAAGCTAAGAGAAGAATGGGAAAAAGAACTTTTTCAAATGAGGCAAAGAATTGTTCTTTATCGCCAAAAACTGGCTTTAGCTTTAAATGGGAAAGCCCGGTATTTAAAGCAGCAGCAAGGCCTTTTCTCTCTTTTAGGCCTAAATCAAAAGCAGATTGTGTTTTTAAAACAAAAATATGGTATTTATTTGCCCAATTCTAGCCGGATTAATATCGCAGGAGTTGATCATCACAATTTAACTTATGTGTCTAAAGTTTTAGATGGAGAGTTGGAAAAATGAGCAAACGGTTTTCTTATTTACCTTTGTTGTTTTTGATTTTCAGTCTTTTCTTTTTTATGAGCCTGCCAAAAAGTTTTCAGACTAGATTACGTCTTTTTTCTATTTCCTCTTTAGCTCCTGTATATGAGGGCCTGTCAGATTTCCGCCATCTTTTTTTAAAAACGGTTTTGCTTTTAAATGGGCCTAAAAATGATGGAATAGAAAAAAAACAGCTGCTTTTGGAAAACGAGCTGCTGAAAGCTCAAAGCAAAGGTATTTATGATTGGCTGATGCATGATCAGCGCATAGATGAACAAATGCAAAGATTAAAAAACTTGCAAATAGAACAAACACAGACGAATTACAGTTACTGGCAAAATTTTTTCAGAAGACGCTCGGAAGAGCTGAAAAAAATTTTGGAAATAGAATTGCAGACAGTGCCTGCTAAAATAGTATTTCGCGATCCTGCTAATTGGAATGCACAGCTTTGGATTAATGTGGGAGAAGAATTGAATGCTACGTTGGGCCATCGAGTTATTGGCACAAATTCTCCTGTTGTTGTAGCAGATTCTGTAGTGGGTATTGTTGAATATGTAGGACAGAAATTCTCCCGTATCAGATTGGTTACTGATGCTAATTTGTCTGTTTCTGTTCGTGCTGTAAGAGGAGCTGAGGCTGACAGGGCTTTAGCTTTGCAGTGTAAAACTTTTAAAGAGGCTTTGAGTCAAAGAGAAGATCTGATGGAAAAAGGAGATAAAGAACTTTTTTTTACGCTTCTTCAGGAGATCAGATCGAAGCTTTTAGAAAAAAAAGCAAATTATTACTTGGCTAAAGGAGAGTTGCATGGCAGTCTGACTCCTGCTTATAGAACTTCTTCACGTACTTTGTCAGGCAAGGGATTTAATTATGACTTTGCTGATAGCGAAGGGCCGGCAAGAGATTTGAAAACAGGGAAAGTCCTGGATGAAAAATTTGCTTTTTTAAACCAGCCTTTGATCAAAAAAGGAGACTTGTTAGTAACTACCGGCTTAGACGGTATTTTTCCTGCCGGCTTGAAAATGGGCCTGGTAACCGAAGTCGGTCATTTGACAGACGCCAGTTATTGTTATGATCTTAAAGCGTTGCCTGCTGTTTTGGATTTAATGGATTTAAATATTGTGTTTATAATGCCTCCTCTGGCTTTTTTTGACAAATAAGCTGGTTTAAAGTTGTTTTTAACTTTTTAAAATCTGCTGTCGGGCCAAATACATAGTGATAGATTTTTTTTCTTTTCTGCAAAAACTTTTCCTGTTTTATATGTTCTAAAATGATTGGGCCTATTTTTTGTGTAGTTTTAATTTCCTTGCCGCACTGGAATAAAAAAGTATTAAGCTTTTTTTGTCTGTTTTTTTTATGGTTTAAAAAAAACATCGGCCGGTTGAAAAACAGGAAATCATAGCCGATAGAGGAAAAATCTCCCAAATAAAGATCCGCTTGGGACAGCAAAGGATAAATAGCATGAAAATCTTTAATAAAAATTATGTTTTTCTGTTTTTTTTGTAGTTTGGAAAATCCATAAAAAATGCGGTTTAATATATAAGGATGCGGTTTAATGAGCAGATTGAAATGAGAAGCTAAATCTCGGTTTAAAATTTTTAAAACCTGCAGAATCTGTTGAATTGTATTTTCATCTCCCCAGCTGGGGGCATAAAAAAGAGTTTTTTTGGTTTTATCGGGAAAATTAATTATTTCATCTATTTTTTGCTGGTAAAAATGTTGGTGCTTTTGAAAATAAAAAGCCCTGAAATTGCCGATTTCTATTTTATGGGGGATTTGGTGGAAAACACCGTGCATTCGAAAGGCGTCGAGCATTTTGTTGCCATATGCTAAAACGATTTTTTCATGTTTTAAAGGAGAAAACAAATGTTCTTCCATGCCCTTATCGGAATTTCCATGCGGCAGCCAGAAATAGGTAATTTTAGGCTTTTTTAACATGTAAAGTATCTTTTCTTTTTGGCTTTGATGAAAATCACAGCAAATAAGGCCTTGAAAGTTTTTTCTTAGAAAGTCATTTAAAGTTACATAGTCTTCGTATAGAATAATTTTTAAATTGGGATAAAATTTTTTGGCGGCTTGGTAAATTTCCTGATCGGTTAAAATAAGTGGAATTTTTAATAAAGAGGCAATTGGCGCCAGATGATCTAAATAATTTAAATGATTACCTAATACAGAAGCTGCTAAGGTCATTTTTTTATGCTCCCATTAAAAAAAATATAATAAAAGGCTTTTGCGTTCAATTGGAAAGTAAGTAAAAGCAAAGTTATAATTATTTTTATGATGCGGGAAAAAGAATAAAATACCTCTTGGACAAAGAGAATATGTTTATGAATGCGGATTAAGGAGCGATAGAGATCCGAGTGCAGGAATGAATATTAAGTGCGTCGGTAAGCTTGGGTAGCTGTCGGAGTTGCTTGGAACTGGAAAGCAGGAATCCTTCGTCTTTAGGTGATAGAGGTTCAATAGCGAAATGAAAGAGAATATATTGAAAAAAAAATAAAAAAAAGCTTCAATTAAAATAGTTTTTTTAAATTACCATAGGGCATACGGAAAGGGTTTAACATTAAAAACCCATATCCTTAGAAACTGATACTAATAGAACACCAAGAGGTAATCCTGTAAAAAGGTCGTTGGTGGATTAAAGGAATTTCTTACATCTTAGGATGTTCAGTCATTTATTGTTGAGAGGGTGTTACAAGAGGATTTTTTATGCGTACTTGGGTATTTTGCAGTTTTTTGTTAAGTAGTTTGTTGTTTGCTCAAGAGAATAAAACAGCTGCTGCTTTTTTTAAAGCAGAGAATCAACAGGAAAAAACCAAGAGCGAAAAATCCCAGATTGATTTTTCTGCAAAAATTCCCTCTCAGAAAATTTCGCAAGAAGATAGAAGGGCTAGAGAACTGAAATTTTTACCCAGGCCTAAAAAAGAAAATCTTCCCAAATTAAAAACTTTGATTTTTATCAGTTCTGATACAGTCTTGCTTCCGCCTGCCGCTGTTAGCTCCGGCATTAAAATTAGAGATTTGAAAATACCAGAAGAAAAAAAATTCATTCTGCAAATGGAAAAGTTTTTAAATAGGCAAATTGATTCTGAATTTTTATTAGAACTGAAAAAAACAGTTGTAGATTACTATTGGAAAGGGGATTTTCCTCTGGTCAGGGTTCTGGTGCCGGCAGATCAGGATGTGACGGAAGGGGTGATTCAAGTTGTTATTTTGCCTTCCAAACTAGGACAGATTAGAATTGAAGGCAGCAGATACAGCTCTGATGAAAAATTAAAAAAAGAAATCAGCCTCCAAGAGGGAGGGGAAATTAAGCCCAGTCTTTTAGTTGACGATGCGGCCTGGCTGGAAGGAGATCCTTTCCGAACGGTAGATATTATTTATGAGCCGGGAGAAAGATTGGGCACTACTGATATTGTTTTATATGTAAAAGAGCAATTCCCTTTTAAAGCCTATGCCGGATATGAAAACAATCCATATAAAAGTGCAGGCTCTTCCAGATACAAAGCCGGTTTTAATTGGGGCCATCTTTTTTGGCTGGACCATCAGATTAATTTTGAATTCGCTACAGCAGAAAAGACTAGAAGTTGGTTTTCTGCCGCCGGCAGCTATTTGATTCCGCTTCCTTGGAGGCATCGGCTTAAATTATTTTATAATTATAATCGCTCGCGTGCCACCTCAAAAGAGCTGAACATTATATCCGGGTCAGTAACTAAAGGACAGCTTTGGCAGATCGGCGGCCGTTATGATCTGCCTTTAAAAGATTTTGGCTTTTATTCTCATCTTTTGCAATTCGGCTATGATTTTAAACGCTCTAACGATTTTTTAGAATATTACGGCTATAATGTTACTACCACACAGGCTGATATCTCCCAATTTTTAGTTCGCTATGAAGGCAGAGAAATTGATAAATGGGGCAGGACTTTTTTTGGTCTTTCAGTTTATCTAAGCTCCGGAGGAATGAGTGCATTCAACCGCAACCATTATTTCCATACACAGAGAAGAGGAGCGCAAAGCGACTATATATATGGTACGTTTAATTTAGACCGTTATCAGCTGTTAGGAGGAAACTGGAGCTGGATTGTCAGCACAGTCATGCAAATGTCTACTGGGAAATTGCTAGCAACAGAAGAATTTGCACTTGGAGGCCATTTGACTGTGCGCGGTTATTTGGAAAATGAAGTCCTGGGCGATCGCGGTTTGCTTTTAAAAAATGAAATAAGAACACCGGCGCTGCATTTTATCAAGCCCTGGAACGATGCTTTTCAAGTTTTAGCTTTTATAGATTTTGGCTTTTTAAATGAAGTCGATCAGAATGTTCTCTCTCGCGATACGTCTGTTCTGCTTTCTGCTGGACCTGGTTTTATATATAAGATTAATTGGAATGTCGATGTGCGTTTTGATGCCGGTTTTCAGATGAAAAGCGTACACGGCAAACTTTTTGGTAAAGATATTAAAAACCGGATTCATTTGGGAGCTTTTTTAACTTTTTAAAGAGCGTGTTCTATTAAAAACTTATGTTTTTAATATTTAGTTATTTTCTCTGAAAATTAGTAATAGAAAAGATAATTTTTAAGAAAAATGATGAAAAGACCTTAATTTCTTAAAAATATTAATGATGCTTTTAAGGTTATTCTAGTATGGGCTATTTTGGGCACAAGATAATGTGGTAAAATTACTTTGGCCATAATGGATGCTTCTAAAAACAATTTAATCCTGAAAAGGATTTTGATCTGGAAGATTTAAATAAAGAAAACAAAGATTAAAAATTAAAAAAAAATAATAATTTATTGTACATGTCAATTCTTTTAAATCCGAAAAAAAAGGCCTAACTTTAAAAAAAACATTTGTCTAAATAATAAATAAAGACCTATATTCCTTTTTAAGGAGCTGTTATAACGCTCATATGTGCTGGAAATTTTTATGTATTTGTTGAAAAAAAGTCTGTGTTTGTTTTTTTTGCCAGTTTTATTTTTTGCCAATCCGCAAGGCTTAGAAGTAAAAAGCGGCGATATATCTATCAGCTCTGAGCACGATCAAATGACGGTTTTGCAGGCGTCGGACAAAGCTATTGTTAACTGGGAAACCTTTTCTGTTGCCCAGGAAGAAAAAACCCGTTTTGTTCTTCCTTCTGAAAAAGCCTCGACCTTAAACCGCGTTATCGGCGATAACATTTCTGAAATTAACGGCAGTTTAAAAAGTAACGGCCTTTTATATCTCATAAATCAAAACGGTATAGTTGTAGGGCCTTCGGGAAAAGTGGATACTGCCGGGTTTATCGGCTCTACCTACGACCTGTCTGATAAAGATTATCTGTCAAACAAAGAACTTGGCTTTTCTGAAAGAGATATTGTCTCTTCTTTGAAAATTGTTAATCAGGGAACTATCTCTGCTTCTCATGGCGATATTGTTCTGATCTCCAAAGAAATTGAAAATGATGGGCAGCTGATAGCAGAAAAAGGTAAGGCCTCTTTAAATGCAGGACTAGAGCTTTACCTGATGCCCGATGATCAGATGAAAACAGTGGTCCGTTTAAAAAGAGAAGGACAGGTTAAAAATTCCGGCAGTATTAAAACAGTGGAGACCGAGATTCAGGCAGCCGGCGGTTCTGCCTATGCTCTGGCTATCGATGCCGGCGGTATTATAGATGCTCAAGGTATCACAGAAAAAGATGGCAGGATTATTCTGGCCTCGGATGATGGATGGATCGATGTAACAGGAAAACTGTCATCTCACAATAAAAAACAGGCGATAGATCTAAAAGAGCAAAAGCAAGAAAAATCTGTCGGCGGCACAGTTCATCTTCTGGGAAAAACTGTTAAGCTAGAACAAGGCTCTTTCATAGAGGCCTCGGGAGAGCTGGGCGGCGGAGAGGTTTTGGTAGGCGGCGACTATCAGGGCAAAAATCCTAACATCAAAAATGCCGATTTTGTCTATATGGACAAAGAGGCGGATATTTTTGCAGACGCCTTGGAAAACGGAAACGGCGGTAAGGTTATTCTCTGGTCGGAAAAAGCAACAGACTGGCGAGGTTTTATTTCAGCAAAAGGAGGAAAAGAAACAGGCGACGGCGGTTTTGTTGAAGCTTCTTCAAAAGGGTTTTTAAATCCCAAATGCAGAGTAGATGTCAAAGCTGAAAACGGCAAAAATGGAGAACTTTTATTAGATCCTTCTAATATTACAATTACTGATTCCGCATCCTCTCCTGCCTGGACTAATCCATATAATCCGGGCCCTTCGGAGGCCAATCCCTGTAACGTACAGGCCTCAGATATAACAGGTGCTTTAAACGGAGGCTCCAATGTTACCATTTCTACTTCCAATGGAGACCAGGGCGATGGTGATATTACAGTTTCTGTTGAGGTTGGTTGGACAACAGCTCAAAAACTTACTTTGATAGCTACCAGGACATTGACAGTGGATTCTGCGGGTGAACTATTGAGCTCCTATACCGCAGGTAATTTTGATGCAATTGATATCACAGCGGGGGGTACATCCGGCAATTATAAAGGCGTGGTAAATCAAGGCTCAATTATGGCATTTTACGGTAATATCAATATTACCGCCACTGGCGGTGATACATCTGATAATAACTACGGTGTTCACAATAATGGGGGAGAAATTTCGACAATTTGGATAATGACCCCAACTTCTTGCGGCAACATTACAATAAATGGAACAGGTGGAGCTGGCGGCAATACTAATTATGGTATACGTAATGATTCACAGGGCAAAATTTATGCAATGGGCAGTGGAACAGTTACTTTAACAGGCACGGGAGGAGCTGGCACCGATGATAATTATGGAATACAAAATTATGGTAATAATTCTACCAATACTTCAATTTATACCACCAGTGGAGCTCTTACATTAACAGGTACTGGCGGTGGCACCGGCAGCCGTAATTATGGCATTTGGAATGACTACAGCGGCCAGATTTATTCTAATTCCGGAACTGTTTATCTGAAAGGACAGGGCAGCACTTCTGCTACAGGCAACGATAATATCGGCGTTCGAAGTTTTTATAGCTCAGCTGGTGGCCATACGGCAATTCACTCCACCAGCGGAGATATTAAGATCAAAGGCATCGGCGGCGGCAGCGGATCTTCAAACCGGGGCATATATATTTATGGGGGAAAAATTTATACCGCAGGCAGTGGAAATATAACCATGGAAGGAAAAGCTTCTTTTGCAGGCACAACTCAAAATGAGGGGGTTAACCTTCAAATAAATGGCAGCAACAATCCGGAAATTTATACAGAAAATGGAGATATTACTATCCTAGGCATAGGCAGAGGGTCTACAACCTATAATAGAGGAATTCTGTTGCAGGATGCTGCTAAAATATATACTACAGAAACCGGCAATATAAAGCTGACAGGCTATGGTGCAACAGCAGGCACCGAATATGGTTATGGCGTTCAGATTTACTCGCAAGCTTCAGTATATGCAACTTCAACCTCTGGTACCGACGCCGGCAGCATTGAAATAAATGGCTACGGCGGCGGCAGCGGACGAATAAATCAGGGAGTGAAGATAGAAGGCGGGGATGTTTATACAGAAGACAACGGCACCATTGACATAAAAGGCAGAGCCTCTGTTAGCGGCGGATATGACTGTAAGGGAGTAGATATTAGACAGGGAGATGGCCAAAATGTTGAAGTTAAAACAGTAAATGGCAATATCACCATTATAGGAAGAGGAGAGGGTAATGCTGACGGTTGCGACGGGATTTTTATTTATAATTCTTCGCAGGTATATGCCACAGGCTCCGGCAATATAAAATTAATAGGCTACGGCTCTCAAAACAAAGCTAGCACCTATTGGTGTTGGGGGATAAGAGTACAGGAGTCTAGCAAAGTTTATACAGCTACCGGCAATATATATATAATAGGGAAGGCCGGAGGCTATCAAAGTAGTGGAGATACTAATAATCAAGGGGTTATGAACTATAGCAGCTCTCAGATCTATACCGGCTCAGGCGATCCTACTGTTATTGGTGATTTATCCGGCGGCGGCGATCTTGTTATCGTAGGCGAGGGTGGCTATGGCTACAATAAAGATTATGGCATATACAATGATAGTTCTTATATTTGTTCCGGCGGCGGCAAGGTAAAACTTGTAGGAAAGGCCGGAGGTACCGGCACCAATAATCATGGTATTTACAATAATAATTCTTCCAAGATTTATTCCAACGGAGACAGGGTAAATGTAATAGGCACTGCCGGAAGAGGTACTGGTTCTAACCGGGGAGTTTACAATAACAATTCCGAAATTTATACAGTAAATGCGGATTTGTATGTGACAGGTTATGGCCAGGGAAGTGGCGACTATAATCAGGGAGTATATAATGTAAGTGGTGCTGCAATTCAAACTACAGGCTCTGGCAATGTGTTTGTGCAGGGATATGGCAGCAATAGTGGAACAAGTTCGTACAATATTGGTATTTCTAATAACAATGCCAGCATTTACACTACTGATAGCGGCAATGTAACCGTTCGGGGAATAGGCGGATCTGGAACGACACGCAATTATGGCATAAGAAATTGTGGCGGAGGAGACATTTATTCCAGCAGCAGCGGTAATGTCACTCTTTATGGTAAAGCAGGAGATTATGAGTGCACAGAACACAATTATGGAATAAGTAACGAGGGTTCAGGAACCACAATTTATACAAACAATGGTGATCTGACAATCGTAGGTATCGGAGGAGGTACGGGAGACAGCAATTATGGCATATTAACTGGTGAACATGCTGAGATTTACTCTTCAGGCAGTGGCAATGTAACCTTAAAAGGTTTTGGATCTTTTAAGGGTGAAGATTTTTGTCTAGGAATAGTTCAATTTAGCGTTTCTGATGCTGCAGTTACGCAGATTTATGTTACATCCGGAGATTTGACTTTAATCGGCCTCGGCAGAGGCTCAGGAACTCAAAATTACGGCATATTTAATTATGGTGAGTATTGTCAGATAACCGTTGCCGCAGGATCTGCTTCTAAAGTCTCTTTGATCGGCTATGGCAGCACAAGAGGCTCAGCTACCTCTCATGGCATTTATCAGGATGGAACCGGTTCTGCTGATACAAAAATCACCTCGGAAAACGGTGATCTTGTCTTGAAAGGCATTGGCGGTCCTGGAGGCGATGGCATTTTAAATGAAAATTCGGGAGTTATCGAAACAACAGGCACCGGCACTCTTACCGAGATTGATATCGACGGCTAACCGCTGTTGCCTTTTCCTAAAAAACCGGTTTTGAGGTTAAGCTTCAGAAATAGGTTTTAGTGTAAAGCGGCTTGACTTGTCTTTTTGGCGGGATTGAGATTTTTGGTCGGAAAAAGGATTATTTAGTGTTGAGGGCTTTTTTATTGAAAACAAAACTGTTTTTTCAGTATTAAGTATTTAAAAGGTATGCGCATAACTTGCGCTACATAACTGACTTTTAAAAAGACCTCAAAAGGAGCTTTTTAAAAGTGGTTTTTTATGGTGTTTTTGAAATTTAAAAATTTTCTGTTTTTGCTTTTGCCGGTTTTGCTTTTTACCAATCCTGAAAAAGGAGAAGTGAAAAATGGTGCAGCGGTTTTTTCCGATAGTGGAAAAGAATGTCTTATTACACAGGCATCAGACAAGGCTATTATCAACTGGCAGAATTTTTCGATTCAACAGGGAGAAAAAACAGAGTTTGTCCTGCCATCGGATCAAGCCTCTACTTTAAACCGTGTTGTCGGCGGGGATATTTCAGAAATCCACGGCAGCTTAAAAAGTAATGGCTCTTTGTATCTTGTCAATACCAGCGGCATAGTAGTAGGGCCGACAGGTACCATCGATACTGCCGCTTTTATCGGCTCTACTTACGATCTGACAGACAAAGATTATTTGTCGGGAAAAAAAAATAAAGCAACCGATCAGATCGCTGATTTTGGAAATTCTCAAAATATTGTAAATCAAGGTACTATTAATTCTGCTTCAGGCGATATTATCTTGATCTCCAAAGAAATCGATAATCAGGGGAAACTAATAGCTGAAAAAGGTAAAGTCTCTTTGCATGCAGGCTTCGAGCTTTATTTGATTCCGACAGATCAGATGAAAACTGCTGTACGCTTGAAAAAAGAAGGGCAAATAAAAAATAGCGGACAGATAAAAGCTGTAGAAGCAGAGCTCAAGGCCGCAGGAGGCTCTGCTTATTCTTTGGCAATCGAAGCAGGCGGTTTGATCGATGCTGTGGGCATTCGGGAAAAAGAAGGCAAAATACTTTTAACATCTGATGACGGCTGCATTGATGCTACAGGAAAAATATCGGCTAAAAATAAAACTTTTGCTCACAACACATATGAAACAGGAGGCAAAGTCCACCTGTTCGGCAAAACTGTCAAACTGCAAAAAGCTAAGATAGATGTCTCCGGTCAAGCAGGCGGCGGAGAAGTGCTAATCGGCGGCGACTATCAGGGTAAAAATCCCTCTTTTAAAAATGCCAGTTACGTCTACCTTGATAAAGATAGTATAGTACATGCCGACGCCTTGGAAAATGGAAACGGCGGCAAAGTTATTCTCTGGTCAGATAAGGGCACAGACTTTAGGGGCCATATTTCAGCACAGGGCGGCAAGAGCAAAGGCGACGGCGGATTTGTAGAAGTCTCTTCGCATGGTTTTTTCTGCCCCAAGGGCACCGCTTCAACTGCAGCTGTTAATGGAAAAATCGGCTCTTTTCTTTTGGATCCTTATAATATTACTGTCAGCGATTCCAGCGAGGCCAATATTGACTGGGATGGAGGTACTCCTAATACAGCCGATCCTAATGCTACCGGGGCTATTGTTAACTGCACTACTCTGGAAACTAATTTAGGAACTGCCAATGTCATTATCAGCACTGTTAATATGGACGGTTCAGAAGATGGCAATATTACCGTTAGCAATGATATCAGCTGGTCAGCTGCTACCAAGCTTACTCTGTTTGCAGAAAATAAAGTCGCTATCAGTTCCGGCATTACTATTGAAAATACTAACAATGGCAATACAAATTTCGATGCTATAGAAATTATAGCAGAAGGGCTGGCTTCTGGAAATTACCAAGGAGTAAAAAACGAAGGTACCATTACAGCCGTAGATGGCAATATTATTATCAGGGGGCAAGGAGGGAATTCGCATAATACTAATTATGGGGTTTATAACAATGGTGGGACCATTTCTACTACGGACATAGGAAATATAGATATTTATGGCATGGGAGGGCCGGGAGTAGAGAACAATATGGGTTTCATGAATACAAATTCAGCAGAGATTAAGGCTACAGGTTCTGGTAATGTAATAATGACAGGCATAGGAGGAGTGGGAACAGGTACTAGTAATATGGGATTTCGTAATCATGAAAGTACAATTTCTGTTACTACCGGTAAGCTTTCCTTAAATGGCTATGCAGGAGAAGGGTCAAGAAATACTTTTGGCGGGTATAGCTATGGTTCTAGCGGAATTATTAGTTCAACGGATGGAGATATAGAAATTTCAGCTGTCAGCGGTGAGAGTACAGGAGTATATAATACGGCCTTTGAACTTTATTCAAGCGCGGATTTGCACTCTACGGGCTCGGGCGATGTGTCTGTTAATGCCGTTTCCATTACTTTTGACGGTACGAATAGTCAGCAGGGCTTCAGGCTCAATAGCAGTTCTCAGATTTATGTAACAAATGGCAATTTGTACATAAATGGAACCGGAGGGGAGGGCAGCGGAACAGAAAATACGGGATATTATTCCAATAACTCTGCTGCTTATGTCGCTACAGGAGGCAGTGGCACGATTAATATCATAGCCACCGGAGGATCCGGATCTTCTTTTGCAGATGGTATGTTGTGTACAACTTCTGCTTCTATATATGGGCCAAACGCTATTGATATTGCAGGCACCGGAGGCGTCTGTTCAAATGCGGAGGCCGATGGAATTTGCAATTATAATCAGTCTAAGATCTATTCTACCGGATCTACAGTGACTTTAAAGGGCATCGGCGGCACTAGCGCCAATGGATTAAATATCGGTATTTATAATAACGGAAATGCTTCTGTCAATACCCAGATTTATTCTTCCGGCGGCGATGTCTATCTTACAGGAATGGGGGGTACGGGAAGCTCGAATAACTACGGTATGTATAATTACAACCAGGGTTCTATTTATACTACCGGCTCTCATTCGCTTTATTTAAATGGCGTGGGTGGGGAAGGCGTTGATGACAATTATGGCATATTTAACAGTGGAAACGGTTCTGCCAATACCAAGATTTATACAGATTCAGGAACTCTCAATGTTACATGCGTAGGAGGCAAGGGCAGCGGAGATTCACAACGGGGTATTAATATTTATAACTATGCATCCTTATATTCTTCTACCGGCGCTGTATATCTGGATGGCATAGGAGGGGAGGGCACTTTTGCAAATATAGGAGTCGGCCTTGACGGGAATGCTTCTACTGACACTAAATTATATACTGGAAGCGGTTCTTCTTCCATGCTGGGTATAATAGGAGTAGGAGATGGTTCAACGACGACCAACTGCGGTGTATTATTTGCCAATCAGGCTCAGATATGTTCTTTGGGAACTGGCTCGATTATTGTTAAGGGAACCGGAGCTTCCGGCTCCACAACTTCAAACCACGGTATTTACAATCAATCTAATTCATCTCTTAATACACGGATTTATTCGGGTGGGGCTTTGACTTTAGTTGGTATTGGAGGTGATGGAACGAATACCAACTACGGTATTTATAATGAAACTTTGGGAAAAATGTACGCTGCCGAAGCTATTTCTATGACAGGCTACGGAGGGGCCAGCTCTGGAAGTTCAAATCACGGCATTTACAACTACAACCAGGCCAAAATCTATTCTACCGGTTCTACTGTTACCTTGACGGGCACGGGATCAAGTACCGGCACTGATACCAATTATGGCGTATATAATGATGGCAATACATCTGCCAATACCAAGATATATTCTACTGGAGGGACGTTATCCATTACCGGCACCGGCGGCGGCGCCGGCGCGGGAGACAACAATCACGGCGTTTATAATTATAATTCGGCGGTTATAACATCAGAAGGAGCGATAGACATTTCTTTAACCGGCACCAAAGGCAACGGAGCAAGCTCTGTCGGTATTATGACAGCGTCGGGAACAGACATAGGCGAAACAGGCGTCAGCGCTACTTCTGGAACAGTTACTTTGACAACGGATATTGTTTCTTATGCAGGGGATATTTATACGACGGGAAATTTAGTTTTGCAGCCTTTAACAGCATCTACAGCAGTCAACATAGGAGCTGCTGCTTCCAATTATATGACTTTAGCCAATCTGGCTAGCTATACGGACTATACAAATTACGGCTATGGCCATACCTATGTCGGCAGAACCGACAGCACGGCTACCATGACTTTGGGAGGAGCTGCTGCTGATGTAGTTGTAACTGATGCTCCGACAACTTTCAGATCTCAGGATATTGTTGTAGATAATAATGGGGGCGGTGAAGCGCTCACTTGCTCGGCGGCAGTGGAAACTTCTCTTTTGGCAAGCAAAAACATTATCATCAATTCCGGATCTACCGTTGAAAATACCAATTCAGGAGCTAATTTTGATGCGATTGATATCACAGCGGGAGGCTTGAGTGGAAGTGGTTATATAGGCTTTATCAACGAAGGCACTATTACGGCAGTTTCCGGAAATATCAATATTACTGGCACAGGCGGCGATACAGGTAGTGATAATTATGGTGTTAGCAACAATGGAGGAACGATTTCTACAACCGGCAATGATGCAAACGCCGGTAGCATTACAATAACAGGTACCGGCGGCGGCGGAATCAGTAATAATTATGGGATTTATAATATTTTTATAGCTTCCATTATAGCGGATGAGGGAAATATAGAAATTACCGGCACCGGAGGAGCCGGTATTGGAGATTACAATCATGGCGTTTTGAATGAAGGAGAAGTTGCTATTAGCGGCGATGGCAATATTACTTTTTCCAGCTGTGTCGGCGGAGTCGGCACTGCCAATAATCATGGTATTTATAATAACGGCTCTTCAGCTAATATCGAAGCCACGGGAGGCAATATTTCTTTGACCGGAGAAGGCGGAGGAGGAACCAGTAGCAATTATGGGATTTATAATTATGACTCTGCAACTATTCAGTCTGCAAGTGGCGATGTTTCTATGACCGGATCTGGAGGAGGTTATGTAAGTGGCGGCGGCGGCAATCAGGGCATTCGAAATGAAAAATCAGATATTAACGGTGCGAATGTCACCATGACCGGATATGGAGGCTCTAAAAATATAGGAACAAATATTCATACATGCTACGGCATTTTTGGTTACTTTAATCAGACTATATCAGCAGCAGCAAATGGAAATGTAACCATGACCGGTACAGGAGGGGGGACAAGCGGTTTTAATTATGGGATTTATGTACAAACTTCTAGTGCTGGTATAAGTACTACCGGCAGCGGTAATATAACCATGACCGGTACAGGTTATAGTTATATGAGCAGCGGCGCTCCGGATTATGCTAATAATAGAGGAGTAATATTAAATGGCGCAGCAATAACAGCCGAAACAGGTAATATTTCCATAACAGGTACAGGAGCCGATGGACGTGCTGGTAATGAAGGAATAGTTCTAGCAAATTCTTCCGATGTAATTAAAACTACTAGCGGCAACATTACTTTGAATGGAATAGCACAGGACGGCAGCAGCGCTGCAATCAATACAGCAGCCGACTCGAAGATTGGCGATAGCGGAGGGGCAACGTCGGGTATTGTGACTTTAAACGCAGACACTACTAGCTATGCAGGCAATATTTATACCACAGGCGATCTTGTTCTGCAGCCTTTGACCACTTCTTTGGCAATTAATATAGGAGAGGCTTCAAATAATTATATCACTACCAGTAATTTGGAGACGTATACTACCAGCGCCACTTACGGCTATAACAGAACATATATTGGAAGATCA